>JAICPK010000013.1 GCA_025929855.1 Nitrososphaera sp. | reverse complement strand
GCACATGTGTTTGTTATCGCAAAGCGTTTGCCTCCTGCGGACTCGATCGCAATATAATCAATGGGGTCGCCCTCTTTTGGTTGGAAGGTGATAATTTGGCCATTCTCAAGCTCCTCAGAAGATGCAAAGCATGAGTAGGGAAGGCCGGCGATATGTGCAGACCTAGGGCCAACGTCTGTTATCTTTCTGCCCGACCAGCGTACAAGTGAGCCGCCCGCGACCCCAGCAACTCGGACATCAAGCGATCGAATGCAAGTGGGGTGCTGCATTATCGTGACGTAGCGTACCTCTGGCTTGCCATCCTTGATGGCGCAGACGTTGGTTGACGTGCCGCCGACTTCTATAAATACACCATCGATTAGACGCAGGTGGAGGAGAGCCCCTGCAACACTAGCTGCCGGGCCAGATAGGACGGTGACAATTGGCTTGCTCCGAAAAGTGCTCATGTCTGTGACTCCGCCATCGCCTTTCATTATTAGGACAGGAGCAGCGATTTTTTCATTCCTCACAGCAGACTCTACAAACTTTGCAGTGGTGGTTGTCTTAGGCAAGATCCCTCCATTGATTGCTGCGGTAAGAGTCCTTATTTCAAGTCCGTATACGCCGGTCAGCTCGTGACCTGCGGTGGCAGGAATATCTGATCTATCCATTACGAACCGCTCGTTGCTTGGGTCATCAACGCTGTACGCCTCGCTAACAACAATGACTTCAGCACCTTCTTTTTTTAATTCACCTATCGCCTGCTCTATATCCTTATCCTCAAGATATTTTGAAGTGTCAATGAAGCGATAGCAGGTGTGCAAATACTTGTTTGGTGCAAGCTTAACACCTCTGATGTTTGTGCGCTTGATCACATTTGATTTTTCCAAGCCCACACCCATGCCTATAATCCCAACCTTGGCAGTATCGCCTTCAAGCAGTGCATTGACTGCTTGCGTAGTGCTGTGGGATATTAACTCAATCTCAGAGTTTTGGATTGAATATCTTTGTATCAATGTCTTAAGCGCCTCAACTATGCCCGCCGAAACACCATTAGATGAAGAGTGTGTTGTGGGGACCGTGACCTTGCCTATTATCTTGCCTGTCGTCATCTCAATAGCCACGGCCTTGGTGAATGTGCCGCCTACATCGATGCCCACTCTGATTCTTCTATTCTCCAAAAGCGTTAGGCAAGCCTAATTGACCAATGTAATTTATGTTTTCTTATACAGCCAACGTCTCACATACGTTATACTAGATTATACTAGCAAAATCCTAAATCATATAATTGAGTCGTGTTATTCAAAATTATTGACTTGTGAAATAAGTGATGTCTCAACTTTATTAGCGGTACTGTAATTTGTCACTATTAATTCATTAATTGCGCCCCTCTTACTTCCTACAGAATTAATCATCCTTTTTGCCCTTACTACAACAGTATTCTTCTTGTAATGTCTATAAAGCTCTCTTGTTAGTGCATGGTCGCTATTACTAAGCATAACAAAGCACCCTCGAGAGTCAAGTGTTTCAAATACTTCTGATAACTGTTTCTGCTCTTTCATGGAGAAATCGCACTTAGAATATCGAGTAAAACTCGAAGATTTAGATAGTGGAATATAGGGAGGGTCTAAATAAACGAAGTCATCCTTCCCCGCAAAGTCAAGGACTTTTTCAAAGGTCATGACTTGTAGATCTACACCCTGAAGTAGTTGACTTGCTTGGAATAGTGTGGTTTTATCAAAAATGGAAGGGCTCTCATAGTCTCCAAATGGGACATTAAACTGCCCTTTTGAATTAACTCGGTAAAGACCATTAAAACAAGTCTTGTTGAGGTAAATCAATCGTGCTGCCCTATTTACACTGTCTAATCTATTGGATTCGATGCTCCTAACTGCATAATAGTATTCCTTTGAATGCTTCTTCCTGTAGTTCAAAAGTAATTCAACAAGTTCAGATGGTTTGTCCCTTACTATAAGAAAGCAATTTATCAATTCTTCATTGGTATCTGAGAGAATCACCTTGTTAGGTTTTAGTTTGGATTTAACATAGAAAAATACTGCTCCACTACCAATAAAAGGTTCATAGTAATTATGGAATTTGTGAGGAAAAAGATTCATGAATTGTTCAATGAGTTGTAATTTACCCCCTGCCCACTTAAGGAACAAAGGTAATAGTAGAGGTTCCTTTGCAGAGAGGTGGATAATATGATTCAAAGATTCTGCTAATTATGAAATTACTATTGTTGCATAAATTCATTTTGCTGCATTGATGGTTGTGAGCAGTAACATCTGAGAGCCACGCTTCGCACGATATAGATATTGACTGTCTTACACCTATTATGATTATACTGAACATTCAATCCCCAATTTCTATCGCAAGCGGTTAGAAAAAAACATCTAGCATAGATGCGACAAAATTCATTGACAAAGAATATCTCCATTGGCAAATCAAAAAAGCAGGAAAAATAACAGCGGGCCATTTAGCCTAAGGCCATGAGAGATGCAGAGACGCTATGGAGAAATCAAGGCTGCGTTAGCTAATCCAACTGTTAGCACAGATGTCGGAGTTTGAATAGGAGACAACTTGCGTTGAATAGCTTTCTTCCTCTAATATGTAAAGAAGTGAAAATATAGATAGACTGGGGATTTAAAAAATGTGTATGTCAGACCCTAGTATCGCCGGGAGTCTCACTCGTTGTCGTAGGAGGACCGTGTACCCTTTTCCAGTGATATCTCAATTCGCCCAAGCTACCACCAACATCTAGATTGCATCTTGGACATCTCCATGTTACAGCAGAAATTCCCATACTAGATGCATGTACACATGTCACTTATACGGATTACTACTCAATTGATTCAGCTCATATAAGCATGAACTAGTTAGTGCTAAATATCAAACTCAATATTCATATGTCTCTGCAGAAAAATTTTACTCTCGAGTGGCCTTACATGATGTGTTTGTCTTATAACCAAGGCTCGCAAGGTATTTATCACAATAACCATAGGTCACTACTAATTCAATTTTTATCCACCAGTCATCTTTGAAAAAAGACTGTCGGCCCGGTTGGTTGCCTTGATATAGTCTAGGTTCGCAAGTGCTACTATTGCAGATTCTCTTACTTCTTCGCTTTCGTCTTTGAGTGCTTCGCTAAGAGTCTCTCTTGCTTCTTCTGAGCCTATGACACCAAGTGCAACTGCAGCTTCGTGGCGGACAAAAAAGCTTGAGTCAGAACTAACAGCATGTGCAAGCGCTGGTATGCCAGTTCTGTATCCAAGCTGGCCAAGTGAAAAAGCTGCCTCATGTCTTACAAGGGCATTATTGTCATATTTTAGAACTTTGCCAATAGGCTCGACTGCATTTTCCGCGCCAATGCCCGCAAGGATACATACTGCACGGGTGCGTACTACGTTATCGTGATGGTCAAGCAGTTCCTTAAAGTATTGCTCATTCTTGCTGTCAAATTGTTTTTCCATTTCTTCAAAAAGCTTAATCCTGTCATAATGTATGGAGCCAGTCATGATGTGTAGGATAATATATCTGATCAAGGTCTTTTATTTTTTCGCTCAGGCGACTTTTATTTAAAAGTTGATTATGTGACTGTATTCTTACAACGCAATCTATAGCTATGCTAATCCTAGACGGTAATAATAATAATAAAGACACAATTAAAACATAAAACAAGAGCCCAAATACCGTACAAGATAACTGGCTGCAGTTGTCTCTCCGAACTGTTATTATACTGCCCTAACTAAGATTACCAGCCGTATTAAATATGCGGGTAAGATATTGGCGGCTTAGCATTACGGATGTTTTGGACGCAACCTATCCGGCAGAAAAAGCCAACCACTGGGACATTAAATGCATGCAGGGCGAATATGAACACTTTGGGGTCTTTTGGTATCGCTATGGTACACCCTTTGATAAGGAGCCCGTGCACGGCATTTGTTTTTACTACAATGATGTTTCCCATAAAATCATAGACGATCTAGCTTCGTTCCTGCAATCTAAATTTGGAGGTAAGCTGCTTTCGTTGCATGGCAGGGGCTTTTTACAGGGATCAAAAGAGTTTGCCGACGGAAGGTCGATAGGCACATTTGCCAATGAGCTGAGTCTTAGATTCAACGCTCCAGTTGAGCTCACAATAGAATTCGAAAAGATGGCGAAGGAAGATATTGACCAAGAGTCGTTCAAGCTACCTTCCTCAAAGGCCCTTCCGATAACCGGGCCTGACTGACAGACATTGAGCAGTAGTAATGATATAGCAATATATTTCTCAGGCACTAACCAACTGATGTCAATGGTGGCAGAGATGACCCTCAGGGAGCATCTTGAGGAGCTCCGGTTCAGAATTCTCCGGGTAGCTGTGGTGGTAATCGTCCTCACCGTATTTGCTATGACATTTGATCTGCGGCCAATAGAGGTTCACGGCATTCCACTTGTATACCCCTATCCTGACCCTTTACACAATATCTCCATTCGCCTGACGTTCTACATGCAGGAGAGCCTGCTACCAGAAGGCGTGAGCCTAATTCAGACCGCTCCAGGTCAGGCATTGTTTTCTCAGATTTATATTTCAATGCTAATAGGCCTAACTGTCTCTATACCTTTCATCATGAGAGAGATATCGGCGTTCATCTCCCCTGCGATAAGCACTAAGACAAAAATTGGATTGGTGAACATATTCCTTCCTTCGATTGCACTTTTTATAGCAGGTATTGCCTTTTCGTATCTTTTAGTCATACCATATGTCCTTGACTTTTTATACCATTACGGCCAGGCTCTTAGTGCTGATACTTTTTTCACGATCAACAATTTTATTTCGTTCGTGATGCAGTTCCTTCTTGGCTTTGGGATCGCCTTCCAGCTGCCAATACTGATGTACGGCATATCACTTACTGATACTATCTCCCCTAGGTTCTGGCGAGCCAATTTCCGCTATGCTGCTCTTATTATGGTAATTTTTGGCGCCCTAATTACTCCTGATGGTAGCGGACTAACGTTGTGGTTAATAACAGTCCCCATGTTGCTACTCTATCTTGCAGGCATGCTAGTTGTTGAAAGAAGAGCGGCACGAGTAGTCTTAAAAACTAACACTTAAATTCTAATCAGCCGAGCTTATATATAGATGATAATCTTGACAGAAGGATTATCAAATCTCCTAATGCAATTTGCAGGCATTGGAGGCTTGGAATGGGTTATTATCATAGGATTAATCGTAGTTATCTTTTTTGGCGTTAGAAAGATTCCCGAGCTTGCAAGATCATTTGGTAAGGCTAGCGCTGAGTTTCAAAAGGCAAGAATTGAGGCCAAAAGAGAGCTTCAACAAATGAAAAGCGAAGGAAATGTAGGCAGGGAAAAGCTTGAGGCCATAGCTGACTCGCTTGGTATCGACTATACTAACAAAAATGACGACGAGTTGAGGACTGCAATTGAGATAGAACTCAACAAATCCAAACAATAGCTTGGAACCTTTTTATTACATCCCTTTTTCACCTGAAACTATTGATCAGTCTGCAGCAGATTGCAGCTATCGTTGGTAACTATGACTTGAAGAACGTTACTGTAGGCACTATCGGGAGCCACTCAGCACTGGAAATAATGGATGGTGCCAAGGATGAGAATCTGAAGACGATATGCATATGCCAAAAAGGCAGAGAACTGCCATACAGACGGTTCAAGCGGCTTGTGGATGAAATAATTTTGCTCGACAAGTTCTCAGATATATTATATCCGGAGAACCAAGAAAAGTTGAGGCAATCTAATACCATAATGGTGGCTCACAGGGCCTTTACTGCTTATCTAGGTTATGATAACATTGAAAACAACCTGATGGTGCCTGTCTTTGGCAACAGGTTGCTCTTGCGTGCAGAAGAGCGGACTGTATCAAGAAACCAATACTATCTGCTGGAAATGGCAGGCATAAGTCATCCAAAGCTATACAGCAAGCCCTTAGATATAGACGGGCCGGCAATGGTAAAGGTCCAGGAAGCCACTCGCAAGCTGGAGAGAGCATTTTTCATCGTGTCCTCGTACGAGGACTACGAGAAAAAGTCAAAACAAAAGATTGAGCAAGGACTTGTGACAAAGGAGGATCTCGACAGAGCAACAATTGAGCAATATGTTCCGGGGACTTATTTTAATTTGAATTTCTTTTTCTCTCCTCTTACGGGCGAAACAGAATTTCTTGGAATAGAGCGGAGGCTTCAGACTAACATACACGACATTGTATCACTTTCTGCAAGACAGCAGATGGAAATAGAAGATATCCGGATACAAAATATCGAGGTAGGCCATACCCCCGCGAGCATTAGGGAGTCACTTCTAGAGAAAGTATTTGAAATGGGTGACAGGATTGCTCTTGCTGCAAGAAAAGAGTATCCGCCGGGCATAATCGGCCCTATTTCCCTTCAAAGCATTGTTACAGTTGACCTTGACTTTGTGGTATACGACGTTTCACTGCGCGTGCCGGGTAATCCTATAATGGCGACTACAAGCCCCTATGCAAAATATTATTACGGCCATACGATGGGGGTAGGCCGCAGGATTGCCATGGAGATAAAGGATGCTATGGAGCAGCAGAAGTTGCCTGACATTGTGACATAACCTAGCGCTCTATAGCTTCTTCAAAAAGGCCCTTTCTTACCTTGATAGGTATGTCGTAGTACGCAGCCAGTGCTATAGAGTCAGAAGCACGATAATTGCGAAGTACAATTTCGCCCTTTTTGCTTTTAAAGTAAAGATTTGCTCGTAGAACTGAACCACTTTGGTAGACATGCACTTTGACCAGCAGAAGATCCTGCATTACAGCAATTTCTTCAACCAAGTTATAGATCGTAGGTATGCTGCCCTTGTCTCCTTCTTGAAAACGTGAAATGTGTCTTGCCACCTCGCCGGAGAATGCTCGCATTGGGAACTCTTTGCCGTCATTTGACTTTAATACTACGACCCCTTCGAGTCCTAGCTGGTCTACGAATCCTACATAACTTATTTTGGCGAAAATGTATTCCTCATCCTCTTGCGAAGGATCCTCTGACATTGTGTCGCTAGTATAGTAGACTTACCGAGAATTAAGGGTTTACGGATCTACGATAGGATTTAATTTGCAATCCTATCTAATTTCATACACAGTTAATCAGACATGGAAGAGAAGAAATGGCAAACTTTAAGGGAAAGCGGTTTTAGAGTCTTTTTTGTAGGCTTCTTCTCGCTTATAATTGCATTCGTAATATACAGCCGGCTGACGATGCCTTCTTCAGAGCTATTGAGGATTGAGTCACAGGAACTAACAGGACTTGCATGGGGTATGCTTGCCATAACTGCTGCTTCCATGGCATCGATGGCATATGGCACATACGTCATTTTTCAGTCAGAGTACATCCGAACTTCATCAAGCCCTACCAACAGCCTAATTTCATTTATCACAGGCGCATTTTCTGACCAAAATTATTGGAAAATAATGATACTTGCTGCAGTTGGTTATGGGATATTTTTTGGTTTTCTCTCTCAGATACTTGTATACAGGGCGGATGTATCTTTTACTGAAAGGGAGATCGAGGTGCCCTCGCTTGACTTAATACCATGTTGCGCTGCCCCCGGCTACATGCCCATGGTCACTCTCTACATCACTGATCATTTTTTGATTCTGATAATACCACTCAATGTGATTCTTGCTACTATTGTGTCTTTGCTGGTAGGCTTTAATGTTGCACTGAGCATCTTTGCGTTTAGACTAAAGAAGTCGCTTCAGACAAAGACATCCCTTGCAGCAGGCATTGGGGCTACAAGCGGCCTATTTGTTGGATGCCCCACCTGCGCTGGCAGTCTCATTTCAGCGCTGCTTGGAATAGGGATCGCAGGAGCAGGAGGCACAAGCGCAAGCGTGCTTGCACCATTTCAGACACTCTTTATAGCGGCGAGCATCCCTGCGTTAGTCCTCGCACCTTTCCTAATCGCTCGAAGTATCAGGTCAGCTTCAAGCTGCAAGATTACATGACTCTATTCTTGTATTGCTATAAGCTCCAACCCGGACATCTTTTTTAATATGCTATCGAGATACATCTGCATGTGGGGTTCTGCAATCCATATCTTCCCGTCGCCAAAGAGGTAGCCGTACCTTTGCGAGCTTCCTATTTTCTCACGCATCTTGAGCTCCTCAAGGTAAATATTCGGTACTGTTGAGTCGTCAAATCCGTGTTTCCTTGCTATAGCGTCTAACATCCCATGCATACCCGATCCATGCTGGGCCGCCTCCTTAATCCTATAGGCGATGTCCCCGGGTATCCCAAGTGTCTCTGCAAGCTTTCTATGTACGTGCTTGCCGAAACTATCCCCTCCGCCCCTAACATTGAGCCGCAAGCTGGTTGCTAGCGCGACCTTGATCACGTCAGGGTCAAGAAACGGTTCCCTTAGCTCGATGCTGTGCGCCATTGTTATCTTGTCTTCGCGCTCAAGCGTCTCCTTATAGAGCAAAAGAAGATCCTCTATCATATGCCTGCGCAGCATTTTATAACCTTCCTTTTCTACAACCTTAGCATACCATGAATAACCTCCAAATAATTCATCTGCGCCCTGACCTGTAAGCATCACTTTTATTCCATCTTCATGGGCCAACTTGACAGCAGAGTAAACTGGTAGAGCCACTTCAACCTGTCCTGCGTTGCTATCCTCGATGACATTCATCACTTCAGGTATCAGCCTCTCCACTCCCTCTTGGGAGAGCTCGCAAACCTTCAGTTTAAGGCCTAGTCTATCAGCTATCTGGCGGGCATAGATAATGTCGCTTGATCCGGTTACGCCACCAGTGTAGCATATCACTTCAGGGACCATCTTGGCAGCAAGGTACGCAATAAGCACGCTATCGATGCCGCCAGAAAATATTATCCCTATCTTCTGGAAGTCTTGAACACGCTTTTCCATCGCGTCAACTAATGCCTTCCTATATGCTTCAACTGCAGATGCCATTGTTCTATGTATTATTCGGACCTTTTGGGGAATTGGGTCTGCAACTTGGAAGCTTTGAAGCCGGCCGTCTTGGGAAATAATAATTGCACTGCCCGGCAGTATACCTCTTGTCGGCTCTTTTATCCCGATCTTCCACAAGGCTTTGCGTTCAGATGCAAAAGCTATGAACTTACTTGTATCAGCATAATACAGCTGCCTCACACCTATCCTGTCCCTTACAAGGGCAGTCTCGCCTGTCTTCTTATCCTGGATCGCAAGGGCATAGACGCCATCAAGCTCTGCAACTGTTTTCTTTATGGCCCCAAGCAGGCTATTTTTACGAAGGTGATCCTCAATAAGATGTACAATTACTTCGCTGTCAGTCATTGTAGTAAACTTGTGACGCTTTTCAAGTCGTTTTCTAATTTTTTTATAGTTGTATATTTCACCATTGTGCTCCAGCAGAATCCGGCCGTCACAGCTACAAAAAGGCTGTGCGCCGCAGGTGCCTCCAACTATTGCAAGCCGCGTATGTCCAAGCGCGCTTTTCCCGCTCACATTCTGAAGTTGCATTGCCGAAATGGAAGTGGACTTGACAATGCAATCGTCTGCAACCAAGCCTGCGCCATCAGGACCACGATTCACCATACAGTGGAGCATTGAGCCTACAAGTGGCACAACATTCTCACCTTTTTTGCTTAAAATTCCAGCTATTCCACACATATTGACACTCTAACCAAATTTCAAAAGCCAAGTTCCTTTTCGTCAACAAAGCAGGAAGCTCGACTTCAATCACTATAATTTAGTGATAATAGCTTAAAAAGCTTTATTCACAACGTTCAATACTTTGAGAAGATCTGGTTCGGTTACTATTTTATCGCTTGCTTTTTTTATTTCTTCATCTTTTGGCATAAATGCGACGCCTATTCCTGCCCGCTGTATCATGCATATATCAGACTTTGTATCACCAACAGCTACTGTGTTTTCTATTGGCACACAGAACTGATCAGCGCTTTCTTCCAAGTGATATCGCTTGCAGACAGAAATTTTACAGTAACAGCCGATCCTATCCCATCCAAGTGGCATATCAACCTTGCCGGTAATCTTGCCGTTAAATATCTGGAGCTTGTTCGCCATCACAAAATCCAGGTTCAATCTATCCGCCACAAAGCCTGCAGCTATAGTATAGCTATCGCTTATGATACCGATCTTGTAGCCTCTGTCTTTCAACGCTGCAATTGTACGCTCACAATTTTTGGTAAAAGGTATTGATGCAATGGCAGATTCCAAATCTTTAGTTGTGAGGCCTGAAAATAGCGCTGCTATCGCCTTTGTCTGCTCGTGCCCAGCCATTATCCCCTGTGACTGTATAGATCTTACTTTGTCTGATAGATCAAACCTGTCTGCAAGCGCAAAGACCAGCCTACCTTGAATAAGCGTACCATCCATGTCAAACGCTGCGAGGTTTGACGATAACATCATTGGGCGTATGTACTAGCCTTGCTTAGAACTTTTGCAAATTGCCGCACATCTACGTCTTTGAATGGATCTATCTTCTGCGGCGCAGGAGGCTCCTGTTGTTGACTATCCTCCAGCATGTTTTTGCTGCGCAGGGCTTCTAATATCTTTTCACGAACCTTTGGCGGACAAATCTTGCTGTGATATATTGAGCCTAGTGACCCGACTACCATTTCTTTCAAGTGATCATCGCCCTTATCTTCATGGAAGTGAGGATTGCGTGTTTCAACTTGCATTATTTCGACTCCCTTATCCATCGCGTCCTGATTAACAGTGGGGATAATGCCACCAAATTCCTCAAGTATGTTTACTATTTCATATGGCTCAATAGCGTAGCCTGACGAATATGTAAGCAACTCTGCTAACTTGAGCGACATGCAGTGCTCGCCTGAGTTGCCCGTACGCATTACTTCTGTCTCAAATCCAGTATAGTATGATACTAGCGAATTCAGATGCTGGTTTGTTATCTCTGACACTCTTCCCCACTTGCTGAAGTAAAGCCCTGTTTCAGATATTTTTGGCTTGTAAATCCATGATATCCTGACCATGACGTAAGGTGTCTGAGACATTGCGATGCCGGACGCAAATATCTTGACATACTCATTAACTGCACCAGGGACATAGTTGTCTGCATCAATAAATCCAACATACTCTTTGCCCGCCATCTTGGCAAGCAGCATTCCTATCAGCATGCCTTCTGCCTTGCCGGTTCTTACGGTGCCATCCGGCCCAAGGATGCTGTTATAACCTGCATCCTTAAGCACTTCTGACAGGACAGGATCACGCTGATGCAAAATGAATGCATTGCGCCCCACAAATCTGTTAAACTGCTGAAGTGCCTCCTTCTCAAGCTTATACCTATCCACTGGTTGCCTAGGGCTGTTTGATATAATGATTGTTAGACAATCGTGTGGTATGCCACTCAGCACTCCTTCAAGTAGGCGCAATCGCTCTCCCTTGGTGGGGATCACTATGGCCATGCGCCTCTCTATATCCACGATCTGGTTATTTCCTATATTCACTATAGATTCGGAAACCGGCCTGCCATCATCGAAGCCCGAGTCTAGCTCATAGACACGTTGCACTCCGTGTAGGCTGGTCGCTCCAAATCTTTCGGTATATCTCGGTAGGTCGAGCTTCATTTCCTTTAGCATTTAAATAGACACAGTGATTGCTTATAGCAATTTTCGCTGATGACTATGGAAATCTGCTGCTATACAAGAAGTGCTTTTAAGTATGGAACTATTATATACCCTATCATTATGACGAACCAATTGTAAAAAATAAAATCTTCTGGAGTCAGTGTAACTGCGTCAATGCGTTCTGCGTAGACAAGAGCTCGAATTAATAATGTCAGCTAATTATATTAGTGCACTTTGATTTTATTCAATAACTGTTTATAATATCTCTTGATCACTGTTGTTATGATAGACAGGAAATATCAGATAAAAAAACATACAGTAGAGAAATTCATCAAGAAATTTGGCAAGATTGACCATTCTGTAATACTGAACAATGTTGATATTGATTATGATACTCTGATGAGGATACTCGCGGATCTGCGAAAGGAAGGACGCATTAAATAAATTTGTTGGGTTACTGTCTCATATAGTAACTGTCATTAAGATGACCTTCAGATGAACTGTGGATTTGGTCATCTAATGATGCTTTTCATGAAAGTAAAAACGGCGCGACGTCAGCACGGTCGGTTGAATACGTGTCTGGTTGGTTGACTTAAAAACCCTATACGAGTATAAAAAATATATGTCCAAAACAATGCCTGTTAACTGTAGTCGATCAATTTGAATACAATCCATCTACCGTCACATACCAAGAGTTGCTGTCAATCTTTTAGAATATCCCTGACCCGAGCACTCTGAAAACAGCAAAAGGCTGGATGCAGGAGTGCAGCAGGATAAGTTCTGTTCTTTTTCAAAAGTAAGAACAATTAGGGCTGCAAATGCAATAATGAACTAAAACTTACAGAATTCGACCCATTTGGCAACAAGAAAGTGGGACTGAAATCATTTACATTTTTTCACGCTATGAATACCATTAACACCACTACTATCTAATTACTGCGTGACTCACTTTTAACATAGATACGAGCACTTTTAGAATGATGTCAGGAGTGAAATAAAAGTCATCAGGATTTAGTATCTTATGCATGAAAGCATTCAGACACTGTTTGAATACTACTATAATCTAGTCTAAGAAACTTGTACTGAAACTGGTAAATAGTTTTTGGCAAAGAGTTATAGACACCATGGTAAGCGAAGGAGAAGAAAAATCTACTTCCACATCAGCATCTGACACACAAATGGACGATGATAAATCTACAGCAAAGTATACCACAAGGCATGGAAGCCATCTAACAAAAACCAGCGAGGGCGTTGCTGACTCTGAAGATACTGAAGGCAAAAAAACTTGAACATCAACAAATATTTTTTTATC
>JAICPK010000048.1 GCA_025929855.1 Nitrososphaera sp. | reverse complement strand
CTGATGGATAGCCAAAGCCAATGCCATCAAAAACAGTACCGTCTTCTAGCATCAGCTTGGCAGCATATCCTGTGTATGTCTGTTTAAGTGTAGGAATTTTTTGAACCCTTACCAACTGTCAAGATTAGCAAATTTAAGTTTTGCTTTACACAGGATAGAGTAATATTGTCGAGAATCTCATGGTAATATATCGTTGCACAATGGCCGACCAACAACAACAACAACAGCGCTGTGCCATTTGTGGCTCGCGGTTTGCTGAGAGAAAATGCTACTTTTGTGAAAGCAAAGTATGTACATCCTGCATCGTCCCAGCAGATGTGTCCGGCTATACTACTAAATGCATCAGCTGCGACAGAAAAAAGATAGATAGGCTTGGGTTCACGACTCTCTTGAAGAGAAATTATTACCTCATAGGAATCATTGTGGCCTTCTGGCTCTTCACTGTATTCCCTTTACCGTTTATGCAGCTCGCCGGCATAGATGTCGATCCTAGTGCATTCCAGCCTGTCCTTATAGCGACGGCGGTCATGACCATTCCTTTTATATTCATGTTTCTAGTGTGGCAAAAAAGGGCACCTAGAGGCTCTTAATAGCACTGTATTTAAACATGAAAGATAAAAACCTCTATTGAGAATATTTCTTCTGCACGTCAGGAAAGCCGACTCGCTTGAAGGTCGTCTTAGATTAAAGAAGAAGAAGATGGAGTCACCAGGAGGTGTATATATAATTGCCAGTTCTGAGCACTGAAATTTTATCTGTAATACCTAGCGGTCAGGGGCCCTGTACTGGAGTCATTGTTAGATAAAAGTTTTGACTCGATATATTCACACTATCGTAGCTTCAATTAGGGAGTTGTCTGTTTGCAGGCATAAGGGTCTTGATAATCAGATCAAAGCAAGAGGTTAGCTAATACATCACCTTTGCGACAAGTGTCGCAAATTCGGTAGTGGAGAGCTTGCCGCCGATATCTTTTGTCTTTTTATCCTGCTTGAGCATACTAACAATGGAATCTTCTATCCGTCTAGCTTCTGTCGTCAGATTCTTATCGCCATATTTATCGGCGAGCCATTCAAGCATCATCTTTGCAGACAGAAGGATAGAGGAAGGGTTGGCAGCGTTCTTTCCTGCAATGTCAAATGCAGCGCCATGCACTGGCTCAAAGAGAGCAAACTGATCTCCAATGTTGGCGGCTGGTCCCATGCCAAGCCCCCCGACGACTTGAGCAGCTTCGTCAGATAGTATATCGCCAAACAAGTTAGTTGTGACAATAACATCAAATTCCTCTGGGTTGCGGATCAAGTTCATAGATGCTGCGTCAACATATAATTCACTGTACTGAATCTTCGGGTAGTTTTTGGCAACTGACCTGCACACTGCAGAAAACAACCCATCTCCCTTGCGTAGGACATTGGCCTTGTGCACTGCAACTACTCTAAGCTTGTTGTTACGCATCATAGCTGTCTTGAAGGCGTATTCTGCGATCCTCCTGCTGGCCTGCTCTGATGTAACTCTAAGTGCCACTACTGTGTTTTCGTCTGTATTGAACTCCCATCCAAGGTAAACGTCCTCTGTATTTTCCCTTACGGTGACAAGGTCGACGTTGTTTGAGATGCTCGGAATATTAGGATACGACTTGGCCGGCCTAACATTTGCATAAAGGTTAAACATCCTGCGAAGAACGATTATCACATCGGCCGCAGTCTCACCGACTGGCCCCTTCAGGCACGCTTGCGATTTCTTGATGATGTCTAGCGCGGATTCCGGCAATGCTTTGCCAAACTTGGCAAGCGCACTGTCGCCGGATTCGACGTCATGTATTTCAAATTTTGTTTGGGAATTGTCATTTATCGTTTCAAGGATCTTTTTTGCTGCAGCTGTCTGCTCTGGCCCAATGCCATCTCCCTTGATAAGGGAAATATCATATCTCGCCAATTGGACACCCTATGTTATAGCTGCAGTATCTAGCTTTTGGAGTAGAGGACCTTTCTTAGCAGTACTTTGTTGATTGCATCCATCATTGCTTGTACGGATGCAACAACGATGTCTTCTCCCGACTTGCGCGCAGATACGATGTTCCCGTCCTTATCCTCGACCTTGACTGTAACCTCTGCAAGCGCGTCAGAGCCTCCAGTTATTGAATCAAGCCTATATTCTCTTATCTTGACATTTGCCATCTCTCCTGATATCTTTTGTATCGCTTTTAGCGCTGCATCGACTGGACCAACACCAATGTCTGATGCAATGAAATCCTTGCCGTTGGCATTGAGCCTTACCACTGCAGTAGGTATAATGTTCATTCCAGTAACAATGTGAAAGTCATAGAGCTTGAATTTTTCTTCAAATTTGTTGTTATCCATTACTCCGCCGGCTATTGACAATAGTTCCGATGTAGTAATGGGCTTACCATTGTCGGCTATGTTCTTTTGTTTCTCCACTATGATATGAAGCTGCTCGTCAGTCGGCTTGACACCAAACTCTTCAAGCATCGCCTTGATGCCATGTGCGCCAGCATGCTTGCCAGCTTGGAGCCACCTTTTCCTGCCCACAAGCTCGGGGCTTATGGGCTCATAGGTAAGTGGATTGCTTATGATGCCATGAGTGTGAATTCCCGATTCGTGGCCAAAAGCGTTTTCGCCAATTATCGCCTTGTTTGGCTGAACAATTATGCCCATCGTGTTTGAAACGAACTTAGAAGTTTCATAGAGCAACTGTGTCTTGATGTTGTGCTTTTTGCCGTATAAGCATTGGAGCGCCATTACAAATTCTTCAAGAGATGCGTTGCCAGCACGCTCGCCAAGACCATTTATTGTGACATGCGCGCATGCAGCGCCGGCACTTACACCTGCTATCGAATTAGCAACTGCAAAGCCAAAGTCGTCGTGGCAGTGGACGCTTATTGGGAGCCTTGTAGCTTGCTTGACCTCTTCTACAAGGTCGGCAATGTATTGCGGAGTTGCATAGCCCACAGTATCGGGTATGTCCAGTCTGTCCGCACCTGCCTCTGCTACCTCCTTGAACACCTTAAGCAGGAACTGCCTGTCAGATCTTGTTGCATCCTCTGCTGAAAACTCTATGTGCAAGCCATGTTTTTTAGCATATTCTACTGCGCTAATTGCCTTCTCAGAGACCTGCTGACGCGTCATCTTCAGCTTATACTGCATATGAATATCAGAAGTTGCTATGAAAGTATGAATGTGCTTCAAGTCACATTTGATAGCACTATCAATGTCGATCTGACTTGCACGAGCAAGGCCAAAAATTTCAGCCTTCAATCCTTGCTTTACTATTGCCTTGATCGCCTGCATCTCGCCATGCGATACTATTGGAAACCCTGCCTCTATAGCATCAACGCCGAGTTCATCTAGCCAGATCGCGATCTGGATCTTCTGGTCTGGTGTTATCGTCACGCCAGGCGTCTGCTCGCCGTCTCTGAGAGTAGTATCAAAGATCTTAACACTTTCGGTGTTGTTCAATGATTCTTTAGATGTGTTCAACTCTCCACTCCACCTCTAGGAAGGGCTGAAACTCCAGTTCTTGACAACTGCGCAATTCCATAATGCTCGACTAGGTTCTTAAATGCATCTATCTTATCAGGTGTGCCAGTTATCTCGACTGTTATTGTCTCTTTGCCAATGTCTAAGATGTTGCCTCGAAATATCGTAGCATAATTGACTATCTCACTTCTTGTTGTTGGGTCAACAGCCCTGATCTTGATGAGCGCAAGCTCACGATATACTGTCTTGTCCGTGTCAAGCACCTTTACTTCTATAACGTCTATAAGCTTGCGCAGTTGCTTTACCAATTGATCAAGTGTCTTTTCATCGCTGTTAGTGGTTATGGTCATTCTAGAGAGGTCCTGTTGCTCAGTTGATCCCACTGTAATGCTTTCGATGTTAAAACTGCGCGCCCTGAAGAGGTTGGTGACTCTGAAGAGCACGCCGGGTTTGTTTTCGACAAGGGCAGACACAATATGCCACGATTCTTTCTGAACGGTAGTTGCAAACAATTTGCATTACGCTCCTACAATCATGTCCTTTAGGCCAGTGCCAGGTGCTACAAATGGGTAGACGTCTTCCTCAGGATCAATTGGGATGTCTATTACTGTTGCTACGTCAGATTTGAGCGCGGCTTTGATAGCTTTATCAAGCTCGTGCATCGATTCTGCTCTTATGCCCTGAGCGCCATATGCGTCAGCTATCTTGACATAGTCGGGGCAATTGTGCTGATGTACTCCGCTATAGCGTCTGTTGTAAAATGTGCGCTGCCATTGGGCTACCATTCCGAGCATGTAGTTGTTCATGAGGAACACTATTACGGGCAGCTTATCAAGTACCGACACTGCAAGTGAGTTTTCGGTCATGTTAAACGATCCGTCACCGGCGATATCGACTACAGGAACATTCGGTTTAGCAGCCTTGGCACCTATTGAGGCCGGAAATCCGAAGCCCATTGTGCCAAGGCCGGTCGAGCTGAAGAACGTGCCAGGTGTTATCACGTCAAAGTGCAAGGATGCCCACATTTGGCACTGGCCTACTTCCGTCGTGACTATTGCATTAGCTGGCAACAACTCACGCAATTTCTTGAGTGACTTTTTAGCTGTTATCTCCCTTGGGTAGTCCTTGAGGGTTTCAGCATAATACTGTATAAGCTCTTTTCTACGCTTTAGCCACGGGTTATCTGAGTCTTTTTTAATCATCTTCTTTGAGAACATCTTAACAAGTGTACGTAGTGAGGACTTCACGTCGCCTACCAGCGCAACATCTACTGACTTGTTCTTCCCGATCTCTGCCGGGTCAATATCCAAGTGGATTATGCTCATACCCTTACCAAACTCGTCAAATTTGCCGACAGATCTGTCCGAAAATCTCGCGCCTACAGCCACAATGCAGTCTGCCTCTACGATTATTTTGTTAGCTTCTGCGTGGCCGTGCATTCCTATAGGTCCCATGGCAAGCGGGTGGTTCTCAGGGAATGCGCCCTTGCCCTTGAACGTAGTCACAACCGGTATCTTGACTAGCTCTGCAAGAGCCTGGAGTTCTGAAAAAGCTCCTGAAAGGATTACGCCACCGCCTGCCATTATTATCGGTCGCTCAGCGTTAAGCAAAAGTTCGACTGCCCTGGCCATCTCTGAGAGATCTGCCTCTACGTTTGGATTATAACCTCTAACCTTGATAAGCTCTGGAAACTTCATGTCAGCTGTCGCCTGCTGTACGTCCTTAGGAATATCAACAAGTACTGGGCCAGGCCTGCCGCTCTCTGCAATATATACTGCCTTTTTGATCATTTCTGGAATCTCGGCTGCAGCCCTTGGTTGGAATGAGTATTTTGTGCAAGGATTTGCCACGCCAATAATGTCTGTCTCTTGAAAGGCATCCTTGCCTATCATGGCAAGTGGCACCTGACCAGTTACGGCTACAATTGGGGAAGAATCAGCATATGCAGTGGCAATGCCTGTTATGAGATTTGTGGCACCTGGACCTGAAGTTGCAAAGCATACACCGGCCTTTCTCTTTATTCTAGCATAACCGTCAGCCATATGAGCAGCCGATTGTTCATGCCTTACTAGGATATGCCTGAAGTTTGCATCTACTAATGCATCGTATATCGGCAGGTTCGCTCCTCCCGGAAGTCCAAAGACTACATCTACGCCCTCTTTCTCTAAGGCTTGAATCAACGCTTTTGCACCTGTCATTTCCACCAATTTTTATCTCTCACCAAATTGATTTGCATAAGCCGTGCTTGCTAAAGCACAGAGCTTGCCCTAGGCAACCCTCAGCAGAACCAGAACATGAATGTTGTGTCCATAACAATATCCGCTGTCAGCTCGAGGCATTTTTGTTTATGTGGAGGGAAATTATTTATAAAGTTTATGGGAATAACGATAAAAGCTAATGAAACAATACTGTAGCTCGACCAGCGAAAAAGCAATTTTTATCTCATCTTCGATGAGTTTAATTTTCAGGATTATTGTAAAGTGAAATCAGTAATTTGCTATTGATTACCTAGTTGCGGTTCCATGTCCATATTCTTTATTATTCGAGCAGAGCTTGAAGGTGATCTGTACTTATGAGTTAGTGGTTATTACGGCCGGCAGTTTGTAAAACCCGTCTGTTATCATAATATTAAGAACATTTGATGAAAATCATCCATATGATATTGTTAACCATTATGATGATTTGAATAGTACCATGCTCTTGCTAGTGAAGATACTGAAACATTGCACTCGCATGACTATGTGATTGTTTGCTCAGACATATAAATATCATGAAGGAAATCACATTATTGCCATTGGTGGAAATAGTTCCTAATAGATCGCAGTTGCAATAAAATAAAAATCATCTTATCTCTTACTTTATGAATGGATCTACTGAATATAAGATGGTCTATTAGATCTCTTGTCAATTCTAGCTCATTATCATGCGTGTTTTGTCATATTGAAAAATATGACATCACCAAAGCAGCTATTCTCAAGACTATTTCCTATCAATATATAATTATCACAGTGCACTACATCTCTTTTCAAAGAACAGTTAGCAGAGATGCCATTTCCATTTTCATACAAGTCCTAACAAGAGCAGCACAGTTGCCGCCAGGTATATCAATCCCCAAATTGCCAATTTTCTGTCATTAGGCTTTCGTTTTTTCCCTCTTAACATGAGGCTAACATTGTATCCCAACCATAACACTACCTTATATTATACAATGTTATTGATCATTACTAGCATATATGGTGGAAACAAAAAATACGGATCAAGAGAAAGAAAATAACTATACCAAAATAAAGGCTGCAGGACCTGATGAGCAATACTTGGACCTTACAAGTGGAAAACAACTAGAGAATTTGACACCAACACAACAGACCTGCAATGTTTGTGGGTTGACAGCTCGCAACAAGGAAGAGTTACAAGATCATATTAGTAATGCACATACGGATATAGCTGATGTAAAATAGACTGTATGTTAGTTTGCACTGCGAGCATATGTTCAAGAACTAGAGCCAGAAGGGAAGAGTTCAATGTGCAAGAATGCGCCTATACAATGGAAATACTTTACCTGGGATGAAGTCCGGCATTTCAGTATGTCTCCATAT
>JAICPK010000159.1 GCA_025929855.1 Nitrososphaera sp. | reverse complement strand
TGATTAATGCCTCATATGGTACCTCGTAACTCTAACCGATGTTATAGCATATGATTCACTGCAGCGTATGCAATGTATGCAATATTCCCCCCTCACTTCATAGCAGTTTGTGTCTCTCTTATCTCTATGGATGAAAAGTACATATCACTGATAAGTTTCTGATACCAATTTTTGCGATTTGAAACCCATTTCCCCCCACAGGTTCAGGAACACTAGGTGATGAGAACCGCAAATATCACATATCAGATGAGTAAAAATGCCGGGGGAATCATTGTCTCCTTACCCGAAAGATGGTATTGGCTTCTAGCACAAGAATTTTCTTATCAAGATAAATACTCAAAAACGGTTAATAGCACGTAAAATAACTAACTTCATGCACGAGATACCAAGCTTTCTTGATAAACTAGTTCTAGGGGGTAAGAATTGTGGCAGGACGATACATTTTAGGTAGTCGGGATAGCGAAATAACAAGGCTTGAAATGCAGGCGACCTTATTTGAGCCTCTAACAAAACAGACACTCTTGAATGCAGGTCTGAAGGAGGGCATGAGGTGCATCGATATTGGATGCGGTACTGGCTCTGTAACTAGGTTGATGGCCAACTTGGTAGGCAAGGCTGGACGGGTGGTCGGTGTCGACATTGATAAGAGATATTTGCAGTACTGCAATCGCAAGATCAACTCAAGGCAAAATATTGAGTTTGTCCATGACGATATCTGCAAAAGTCAGCTAGATAGTGAGGAAAGATTTGATATCGTCTATTCAAGATTCATGTTTCACCACTTGACCGACAGAAGAGAAGCTGTGCGCTCTATGAAGCGCCTGACAAAGAAGGGCGGCATAATAATGATCCAGGACCTAGATCATGCACCTGGCTCATGGCTTTGCTACCCAGAAAATAAAGCTATCAACACGCTCAGAAAAGTATATGTTGCTCTAATCAAGAAGGGAGGAGGCGATCCTCTGGTAGGGAGAAAGCTCTACAAACTGCTGGTTGATGATTCCCTTAATGCAAATGTGGATTGCTTCTCTCCTTGCATATTGATGGGCCAAGAGTCATATAGTTCCCTTGGATGGCAGCTAGCAGAAAGCATTAAGCCACATATTTTAGAGCAGGGATTGCAAAGCGAGCAGGAATATTACAAGATGTATGAAGGGTTAAGAACACTCGCAAAAGATAAAGGAAGTTTTGTGACGTATGCTAGGTTGTTTAGTGCGCTTGGGAGAAATAGTGAATAAGGACAGGCTGCACTGTCCAATAGGCAATAGAGGAGAAACATTGTTTTATAACATCAAAGATATAATAATTCCTTCTTCATTGTCCATGGGCATAATAGCACAGGTGGTATCATAAAAGTGACCTTTTATGAGACCGCAAGTGGCAAGATAAATGCGATCGAATTTACATCAGAGAAACCTACTAGCGATACTTTGCTCTGTATACATGGATTTTGCTGCGATGCACGACTTTTTACATATATTGGAAGGAGACTATCTAGTGCGGGTTACAATGTCGTCAGTATCGATCTGCCAGGGCACTATATGTCGGATGGCCAAAAGGGCAATTTAGATTTTGATGCCTGCATCAAATCTATTCACCAGATAGTTACGCAACTGAAGAAGAGATCAGCGAGGATATTCATGATTTCCCACAGTATGGGCTGCATCTTTGCACTCTGGTATGCACATCTGTTCAAGGCTTCAATTGACGGATTGATTCTGCTATGTCCATTTCTCAGGGTCCCCAATATGAAACGGCGATATGATGCAGAACCTGACACTATGAAGTTTTTCCTTCTGCTTTTTGCAAGGATATTTATGCCGAATAAACGCGTCAACATCACCCAGGCTTTCCCGGCATACGTAAAGGCTGGTGGGGATGAAGTTGCATGGATGATGAAAGATCCACAAGTAAACTTCACCTATTCCTATCGATTCCTTGTTGATATACTTGCAATGAAAAATAGCAAAATATCTGAACTATCTGATCTTGGCAATATTTCAGTACTCATTTTGCACGGAAG
>JAICPK010000104.1 GCA_025929855.1 Nitrososphaera sp. | reverse complement strand
GCACAAAACTACTCATTTTGCTCAAGCTAAATCAGACAAAGGAGAATATGACAGTGGAGATATCGATCCCTTAGTAATAAAGAAACTGTCTGCACATGAGAAGATCGCAGAGGAAATGAAGCAAAGTCAGATTAATTGCGAAGCGCTTCCGCTTGGCTCGCATCCATTTGAACATAAACAGTATTACAGCCAGACGTTCTCGATGTCACCCAAATTCGTCACGAACAAGGGCTTGGTGAAGATGAAAGGCAAAAACATCGATTTTGTACAGTTGCTGCAGAGGAATTAAGAGCATGCCGAATATAGATCCAATTCCGTTGCCATACGGTCCTCTGCAATATTATCACGTCCACTATATACTAGAGATAAAGAGCAATGATAACGATAAATTTTTAGCAAGATGTAAAGCAGTAACAAAAGGATATTTCCATAACCGGCGCATAACCGATGTCAAGTGGACAGGAGATGACAATTTCGCAAAGGTATTACAAGCTGACGCTACTCTGACAGGCATGCTCAAAGAAGTGCTACTGAAAGTACGCGAAATAACGGTCGACCCCCAAGATGACCATATAAGAATCTACGGCAGATGGGTTCATGAGGAGAATCTTGCATTCGATATGGCTATGTTCGAAATTGCGGACAGGATAGCCTTTCACATAAAGAATATCGTTCGGAAAACAAATTGATCTCGTTTCTGATTTCTGTACAGGTGTCAATAGCTTTCCGCGATGAAGCAAGTTAACTTTAATAATCATAGCTCAGTGGCAATTTTGTGGAAAAACAGGTCTCTTCCAAGTCTCGCTTAAAGTTTACGGATAAAACAGTAGTTATCACTGGCAGTGGAACCGGCATCGGACAGGCAATAGCTAGAAAGTTCGCTGAGAACGGCGCTAATATTATCATCATGGGCAGGAGGAAAGAGCCGCTTGATCAGACTGCAGGCATCTTAGAGGAATTAATTGCTTCTTCGGGTTCTTCCGGCAAGTTGGGCGTTTTTCCAGGTGTAGATGTTGCCGATGAGGCCGGGATTAATTCTATGTTTGAGAGTATCCGGAAGCAGTTTGGTGGAGTCGATATAATAGTAAACAACGCTGGTGTCTCAGGCCCTGTCAAGACATTTACCAATGCAACCGTAAAAGAGTTCCGTGAGGCCGTAGCCATCCATCTTACTGGCACATATTGGACATCTGTCAGCGGCCTGAGTGCTATGAAAAGAGGTTCCAAGATTATCACAATTGCAACATTTTTCACGGAGGAAAATCGCTATGAGCAGAGGCCATATAGATTTAGAACACCCTACACCGCTGCGCAGGGCGCCAAGAACCGTCTTGCGGAAGCACTGGCTTGGGAGCTTGTAGAACGCGATATACGATCGATTGCGACAAACCCAGGGCCTGTCCACTCCGATAGGATCTACAAGACAGTATACCCAAAGGCTGCCGCAGAGTTTCTAAGGATTGGAGGCTATCCTGGGCTAAGCTCTCTTGAAATTGAGAAGGTTACTGCTGGCGCACTACCGCTATTAGGTGAACCTGCAGATGTAGTATCAAAAGGCGTCTTAGAAGTCGCCATTGAGACCTGTAAATCTCGTGGTCAGGCTCCGAGAGAGGAGAATGTCAACAAATTGTCAGAGACTGTCGCAGGCGCACTTGCAAAGATGCAGGAGATTGCTGAAAAGATACAAAGCAATACGAGCAAGATGATAGTGGACGGTGAATTCTTGAAGCAAGAAGAGGTGGCAGACATGGTACTGAATCTATGCGACGACAATATTAGCAGATTAATAAACGGGAGAGTCATTCCAAATGACCGCGTATTCTATCCTGTCAAACCCATAGTCGGCACCGCAGTTGATGACTTAGCAGAGCCTGATGTCAAAGGAAAAGTTATAGTTATTACGACCAGTTCGTCGACAAAGAAGGACACCCAAAGAGTAAAGGAACTTGCAAGCCTCGCGCATGACGCTGGGGCTAAGGATGTAATCGTGCTTGCACACAACCATCAAGACATGAGCCAATATGGTGAGTATCATAATCATACACTGGATATGCTGGATGAAGAAAGCGTTCATCGCATATTTAATGCTGCGAAGAAAAGGTCGAGCAGAATTGATGCCATCATTCACTTCACCGGAGATTATGACTATAATACACCTCTGAGCTCACTTTCAAGAAAACAATGGGATGCATTGGTTGATAACTTCGTTTACATTCCTGGACTAATAACAAAAGAAGGTGTGAATGCTATGGCCCCAGAGGGCTCAATTCAAGACCCTGCAAAATTCAAAGATTCCAAAGGTGCTATTGTAATAGTAGGCCCTGATGCACCTATTGGTAAAAAGATATCTGGATTATTGAGAGCAAGGGCAGATGTTTTTCGCGGAGCGCTCCGGCCATACGCTTCAACTGTAAACCAAGAGCTCAGTGACGTACTTGGCTCGAGTATAAGGCTGTATTTAGTGCTTGCAGGGAACAGCGAAGGTTTAGAACCAGACAATGCCAAACTTTGTAAGGCCTCGTTAAACCTCGCATCAGGCGCTGCTGGCAAGAGAAATGAGGCGATATTCTATATTGACGAAGCAAGGAAATAGTGCCATCCCTCAACTGAATGAAAATTTGATTATATTTTTTGCTTAAAACATGGTTGATTCTCAAGATATAGATCTATATGGCACTTTCCTACTCACTAACTACACTTAGCCCATCTAAAATGAAGGTGACGGCTACCGCCATTAGTATAATTGCCAACAATCGCTGTAGTAGCACGTCCTTAGCCATGCGCGATAACCTTGCCCCGATCTGAGCACCAGCGAAGGCACCTGCTGATAAGACAACTGCCTGAAGATAATCAGGGTGTCCCAAAACCGAATGTGTAAAGACGCCAGCAATAGCAGTCATCATCAGTATCAATTGTGAAGTTGGTGCCGCTCTATGCATTGTCAAGCCAAGCACAAGTAGCATAGCTGGTACAAATATTATCCCGCCTCCCACGCCAAACAGACTTGATATTACGCCTGCACCAAATGAAGCAGCGAACACCGCAATATGCAGAGGCAACGAACGCCTTTTGGCTCGGAGATCTTTTAAGACTGAGTTTTTGTATACGATGTAAAAGCCAGTCAGTATCAGTAATACCCCAAAATACAGTTTGAACGTATCTTCAAGCAGGTATTCGGAGAGGACAGCCCCAAGCACACCACCGGGTATTGCGCAGGCAGCCATTTCTAGGCCAAGGGCGTAGTCAATCCTCTTTTGCCTGGAGTACTCTATAGTCGATGATATGCTTGTTGACATGACTGCAATGAGGCTTGTGCTAGCTACCTGTGTTGGTGGGAGGTTCAACAATGTAAGAGCTGGCACCATTATTATACCTCCCCCGACCCCAAGCATGGAACCCAAGGTTCCTGCGATGAGCCCAACAGCGATGAGAAATGCCAATATAGTGATATTGTCTAACAATGATGTTGTATTCCTTTGTATGCGTAACAAAACCTGCAGGCTAAAAATCGTTTGGGAAGCGCCTCTTCTTCTTGTCGGCAATAAAAAGTCCTTTTGGTTCTCACTTTAGCAAGCATGAATTTGCTAGTCTTTTTTGTGTTAACGATCATTTCGTTTATCTTTCGTAATGAAATAACTGGTTTGATGCAATTACTTATACCGGTATAATTCATTGCTTTGTCCTTAATCCTAATAAAATGAGTTCAATTATAGGATTTTGTATTTCTATATGATTTCGATAATAATCCGTGATGCCTTGGTAGTCAGAACCACTTAACTAGCTTTGTAGATATATTCTCCAGCGTGTTCTAGTATATTGGGAGCATGGAAGAAAGGCACAGGCACTGCTTTTGGATTTTCGTTTGTGCTTGTATTAAATGATCGTATGTTCAAAAGGATTTAAAATATGTAGTATGAATTTCATAACCTCATAGTTTTTTATTAACCCCCGTCTTCTTGAACAGCAGTATCAATATTGCGTGTAGTAATTATAGGGTTCGGGGTAGTTGGGCAGAGTTTCGTCAAGTTACTGCTCTCTCGGTCAGCAGATCTGTACAATCAGCATGGCATGAAGCCCCGCATTGTAGCTTGT
>JAICPK010000030.1 GCA_025929855.1 Nitrososphaera sp. | reverse complement strand
CAAAACCGGTACTGGGGCCCATCTTTGCGTTGTCAACGTGCTGGCATATAACCGGAATTTGTATATTCTTTGCAACCAGAGCCAGCACAGGCTGGGGTGGAGCAACTACTATTTCTATCTTCAGCTTCTCCGCAACCTGACGCGCTGATTCAGCTAATTTGATGGCCTTATCTGCCGAGACCTCTTCATAGTTTTTGAAATTGATGATTAGTGGACGCTTCAAAGCTTGCTACTGCCAGCTTTGGCCTGTTTTGTAGCAGCAGAAGCAGCCGCCTTTGTTGTTGCTGCTTTGCTTTTGCCATTCATTATCTCTTCTAAATCTTTGAACTTGCTTTGCAGCTTTGACATTCTAGCCTCGTAGCCTTTGTTGTATTCTAGCTCGTCTGGAACAAGTGTGGCCGGATGGATAAAGCCTTGGTTACGCATTATCATGGCACGCTCAGCTGCCCTCATCCTCTGAAGGTCCCAGTCAGCTGTGCCAAACCCATCATGTGGACCAGTGAGCTTCCCATTGCGCATGCTAAAAAGAAGACATGATACGATTGGAATAGAGTAATTGAGTGATGCAGCAGAGTTGAGTCTGACTGGCATCAGGGGCATATGGTGGCTTCCCCTTGTGTTGCCTGCGACAAAATGAGGTTCATTAAAAGAGCTGCCCGCCTCTTCCGTAGCTGGAAAATTCTTTTGGGTTCTGACTATTGCTATTGGATCATCTTTGCCTACGTACGTGCCGGCGATATTGTGGAGCCTGTCGGTAGATGCTGACACGATTTGATCATCGCCGTCTGCTGACATCACAGAGTGGACAACATATCGGCCTGGATACATAAGCGCTGCCTCTAGCTCAGCCTTATCTTCCCATAGTTTCAGTTCTGCAACCTTGCCACTCATAACGTCCATTATCCTAAAAATGACACCTGCTGCAAGCCGCTCGTTAATCAAAATGCCAGTGTTGCTGCCAGCGTCAACAAACATACGCCATAGCGCTAGGTTGAATGCACCCGGCTCTGTCTTGTCGGCAGCAAACACGCAGAATACTTCACTTGGCCGTTCTTCCATTTCAATTTCCGCAACACCCGGTCCCATTCCCTTGATGTTGCCAGAAAATGAATCTTTGAGTAGATCCTGTCCTGCGCCATACAAACCCTGATCCTTTGCCAGTTTTGTCCCTTCCATAAATGCATCCCAGGCCAGCTTGTGGATTCTTTCATCGTCCGCGCCTCGAGTATGGGTCATTACTATGTGTATGTCATCACCCGTATAGCCTACGTACTTATCTATGAGAAGCCCCTTTGCATTTTTGACAACAAAGTTCCTTACAGTCTCTAAAAGTTCTCCGCTTGGGCACGTGTGGCCACCGATCCCCCCGATATCGGCCTTAATAGCGCTAATTGTAACTCGCATAATAAAACAGACTCATGACTTATCATTTAAAATCTTTCCGATGGCTGACAGAGAGGCTCTCTACAACTGAACTGAAACTGCAAAGAAGAACCAGTTGATGAGTCAATTAGCACACATATTTCATACGATCGCAGGCGAAATACAAATAAAGCCCATGGGGCGTTCCTGCTCTATGAGCGCTAGCAAAAAGCCACACATGAACCTAGTTGTTACGGGTCACGTCGATAATGGTAAATCAACTACTGTAGGCCATTTATTGGTTGATCTGGGTGCCATTGACCAGAGAACCATCGAGCAATACGCAAAAGAATCAGAAGAAACGGGCAAAGGTGACACCTTCAAGTATGCATGGGTTCTAGATAGCATCAAAGACGAACGGGAAAGAGGTATTACTATCGATCTAGCTTTTCAAAAGTTTGAAACATCAAAATATTTCTTCACACTGATTGACGCTCCGGGTCACAGGGACTTTGTCAAAAACATGATCACCGGTGCGTCAGAGGCTGATGCATCTATTTTGGTCATTTCTGTAAAGCCTGGTGAAATGGAATCAGCAATTGAGCCAGGAGGACAGGGAAGGGAACACGCTTTCCTTGCAAGGACACTTGGCGTGAATCAAATCATAGTTGCACTAAACAAGATGGATGATGCTGGCTTCCAAGAATCACGATACAAGGAGGCCAAAGAGGCTGCCGAAAAGATGCTCAAGCTTGTTGGATACAATACCGCCAAGATCAATTTTATCCCGATATCTGGATGGAAGGGCGACAATTTGGTTAAAAAATCGGAGAATATGCCCTGGTACAAGGGACCTACCCTTGCTGAGGCACTTGACATTTTGGACCCACCAGAAAAGCCAGTGGGAAAGCCCCTGAGAATCCCTATACAGGATGTCTACTCTATTACCGGTGTCGGAACCGTCCCAGTAGGCAGGGTTGAGACAGGCAAAATGAAGCCAGGTGAGAAAGTATTAGTGATGCCGTCTGGTGCCGCTGGCGAAATTAAGTCGATAGAGACTCATCATACCCAACTTGAGTCTGCCGAAGCAGGTGACAATGTCGGCTTTAATCTGAGGGGTGTAGATAAGAAGCAGATCAAGCGAGGTGACATGATTGGCGCTGCAGACAATCCACCATCGGTTGCTAAGGAGCTAGAAGCCCGTCTGATCGTGATTCACCACCCAACAGCAATTGCTCCGGGGTATACCCCAGTTTTGCATGCACACACGGCACAGGTGGCTGCCACAATCTCGCAGTTTGTCTCAAAGATTGACCCAAGGACGGGTGCAACGACAGAGCAGAACCCAAAGTTCCTCAAGACAGGCGATGCTGCAATTGTCAGGATCAAGCCCGTAAGGCCACTGCCAATAGAGACGTTCAAGGACTTTCCAGAAATTGGGAGGTTTGCACTGCGGGATATGGGTACCACGATTGGTGCGGGAGTAGTACTGAACATTACTGACAAGTACGATCCAAACAAGAAGTAAAAGAAAAGTGGAAGATAGAAATGCCCCAGGCAGCAAGAATTAAACTCACCAGCACAAATCTTACAACACTTGAAGGCGTTTGTAATGAGATAAAAGGGATTGGAGAAAAGACAGGTATCCGGTTGCGCGGCCCGCATCCGCTTCCTACAAAAAAGCTCAAAGTAGTCACTAGAAAATCTCCTGCAGGCCAAGGAACCAACACGTATGACAAGTATGAGATGCGCATACACAGGCGGGTAATTGACGTTGGGGCCGATGACAGGGCCATTCGACAATTAATGCGTTTGAAAATCCCAGACGACGTCTATATCGAAGTCTCTCTAACCCAATAGTTTAGCATTAATTAATTTTTTTGTAAGAACCTTTTGGGACTGTGATGTGCTGCGAAGTCTCTGGATGCAAAATTTTTGCCATTATTTCAAGACCTACTACGGTACGAGGCCCTGGCTTGCTAAAATACGCGTTAGCATTGACAGCGTAGACATGTCCATTTTTGACTGCTTGAAGCGACTTCCACTTTTCATTGCTCGCAATGACCGGCAGTTCTTTCAATGTTTGTTCTATATCAAAGCCGCATGGCATAAGCACAATAATATCTGGATTAAGCTGTATTGCTTCGTCTATATCCATTCTGCGCGACGGCTCACCGGTAAAGCTTAGGCCATTTATACCTCCAGCGTATTCCACTATCTGTGGAACCCAGTGTCCTGCTGTAAAAAGGGGGTCAATCCACTCAACACAAAGCACTTTGGGTCTGCGCTTTACTTTCACATTACTACTACTTCTGCGCACCATGTCGATACGCTTTTGTAGAGAAGCTACGAGCTTTCGTCCCTCCCCAACCTTTCCTATCTTTTCTGCTACATCCATTATGCTGACAAGTATATCATCAAGATCGTGGGGGTCAAGAACTAACACATCAGGCCGACGGTCTCCAAGAAGGCTTACTGCTCTGTTTATCTCTTTTGTAAAAGGTGAGCAGACCTCGCAAAGCCCCTGCGCAACAATAAGATCAGGAGAGGCTCTTTTCAAGGTGTTTTCGTCTACTACGTAAATGTCCTTTCCGGAGTGCATGAGCTCAACTATCTTTTTATCTATCTCCTTTCCTGTCATCCGACCAGGGTCAAAAGACGACCGTATGACTTGGGGTTTTTTCTCTGCCTGAGGTGGATACTTGCATTCGTGTGTGACACCCACTATTTGGCTTCCGGCACCGAGTTCATATAACGTCTCAGTTGCACTTGGAAGAAATGAGACGATGCGCATATGACAACATGTGAAAAATTCATTTCTTAAAAACCTGACTGGCCAGATTATTATCTTCAATCATCTTGAATACGTATATTTCTCTGTATGTTCTACTCCCTAAGATCAGAATCAATTCATGCTAGATAGCGCCAGAAGCAGAGCCACTAAGGCAATAATTTCACAATGTATTATATTATCTGGAAGTTTTTTTCATATCAAATCCTTTATGTAGTGTTGTCGCAACAGCTATTATTATTATTATCAGTGTTATTCTGTATCTTGCATTGTTATCAAGTGTTCTAGTCTTTCAGCCGACATCTGCACAGGAGCAGATCAGACTTGAAGCAGTTTCTGATCAGGGTACGTTCAAGGTTGAAATAATGTGGACATCAAATGATATTGGCAGTCCAAACGAGTTTGAACTACACTTTATTGACCCAGACGCAGGCAGCGAAATTGAAGATGTCATGTATGACATTTCAATTTACAGAGATGCACGCCCTGAGATTCAGCGGTTTGATCAAACGTCGATTTTTCAGGAGTTTTTCTTTGAAGAAGTAGGATCCTATGAAATAAGGATAGACGATATTGAAGATCTGGGTGAACAGGCCATAATACCAATACAAGTTACACCCGAGTTTCAGCTTGAGATGTTTGTACTCGTTGCTGCTGCACTTAGCATAGGGGTGCTTGCGGCGAGGACAAGCAATGGTAACAATTTATTTAGGCACCCAATTAATTAATCACAATGGCAAGAAGCATATTCCTTATCGTTGCGCTGCTATTTGGAGCAACAATTTTCAGCGTAACGACAACAACTGCTGCATATGCTCAAGATGGTGGGATGATGGAAACTACGAGCAAGGGTACACTTGATATTCGCTTAGCCCCCACCTGGAATGAGGGTGGACAGACTACGTTCGCTGTGAGCTTCCTCAACCCTGGTATGGACACTGTCCATGAGCACCAAGATTACGATTTTAGAATATTGAGGGGTGGTCAACAAGTGTTCAGCGCTGCAGGTCAGACAGGTCAGGCTGTTCTTCACAACGTTGAGGGCACATTGACAATCCCATATACATTCCAAGAAAATGGAGATTACACGATACAGGTATACCTTGCTGGCACTGGCATCCCTGCTATACCTACTGATGAAGAAGCTACATTTCCCATCACCGTAGTACCAGAATTTCCTGCTGCTGGAGGCATTCTAGCTGCTGTTCTAGCTGCATCGATAACAACTGCTGTTGTGCTTTCACAAAGACTCAAGCTTGTCTAAATTTTTTCTCTGCGAGAGAGGGCGATAACTCCTATTGCAATGCCAGCAGCGCCTGCTCCAATCCCAATCAAGCTAAAGAGATAGGCTCTATCAGCTGACATTTTCAATTCTTCAACAGATTCAGTTACGCTTTGTGTTGCGTTGCTCGCTTCTTGGGCTACGACGTTAGCCTGCTCAACCTGAGCGCTCAAGTCTGTTATGACTGTCTGCAGCTGCGCTATCAATCCCTGTGGTATCTGGCTGTTGTTGCCACTGCCGGTAGTTGTTGTTGTTGCTGCTCCTGTCGGTGGGAAGGTAAAGCGCGCAGTGTCCTCGACATCTTCAATTTCGATTTGTCCATCGATTGCCTGCCCAGCTATTGTCCCTCGCATGACTACTGCATATTGACCAGTCTGTGTGGGAAGTATTGTGGCAGTGTATGTCCCAGCCTCTTCACTAGGCTGGAACTCAAGAGGTCTAGTCTCCGACCCCTTTTGGAGGTTTACATCTACCTGTGCAAGCGCATTGTTGACCGGCTGGCCATTTGATACTTGCGTTATTATAAGGAGAACGCCATTGAGCTGGTTTACCAAAGGAGGTTCATCTACCCAGCCAGCGACAACATTGATGTCGCCGAATGACACTTCTTCATGTGCTAACACAGGTCCCGGGTTGAAAGCGAGAAAAGACAAAAGAAGTGTTACTGCCAAGAATAAAGCAACTTTCTCCATTCGATAAAAATTTCTCCCACAATATTTATAATCTTTAGGCATATTTCGGGCTTTGTACTACAAAACAAGCAAGAGTCAAATATAGTAGGCACGATATTTTACATCGATTGCAGGGAAACAGGCAGTGGTACTGGGGGATTCTTATTGGAACTATCATTATGTTCAGTTTTACATGCTACCCTATACCAGAATCATTTGCTCATCCTGTGTATGTTGATTCTTCACCGAGGGCCTTCCAAACCGTACCTTCATCTCCCACGGAAGTCAACGTATTCTTTAGCGAGCCAATAGAGCTCGAATATAGCAGTATCAGAGTGCTTGGACCGGACGGTAGCGCAGTCGACCTTAATGATCCACACAATGTTGAAGGAGATACTGCTTCAATAGGCGTCACACTACAACCAGATCTCCCAGAAGGCGAATATACAGTGACAACCAGCGTGCTGTCTGCAGTCGACGGCCATGTAGTAGGAGAGACTTTTACCTTTGGAGTTGGAACTGCTGTGCAGCAACAGACTAGTGCTGGCGGTCAGCAACAGCAACAGAGAGACATTCTATCTCCAGAAGAATCGATTTCTAGGTTTCCTGGCATGGTTGGGCAGGTCATAGTTGTAGGCGCGGCCTTTGCAACACTTTGGTTATGGAAACCGCTTGCGAAGGTGCCGTGGCTCTCAAATGCGATCTCAAAGACTAGGATTTCTATTGATCGAAACATGATGCGTCTTATCATAATTGGGACGGGTCTTGTGCTTGCGTCAGGAGTTGCGATGATAGTTGTGCAAGCAATTTCAATTAATGCAGGCATATCGGAAGCAATCGGAACACAATTTGGCAATGTATGGTTGACAAGGATGCTTCAGTCTTCTATATTGATGGGCATCGCAGTAGCAGTCTACCGCAAGCTTGCTAAGAACAAGACGATCGCCAGCAGGGCAGAAATATACGCGATACTTATCCTTGGGCTTGCAGTACTGGTCACGTCAAGCCTGATAGCACATGCAGCAGCTACTGAGCAGGCAGGACCGATACTTCTTGACTTTTTCCACAATGCTGCTGCTTCGATATGGATAGGAGGCCTGATACTTCTTGGATTTGTAGCCGTGCCCAAGATCCTTTCAATTAGCGACAGCATGAGCAAGTCTGCTGCGCTTTCGATCCTAATTCCCCGTTTCTCTACAGTAGTAGTTACGCTGCTTGGCATCGCAGTGATAACAGGTCCGGTCCTCTTGTTTACGCTTGAAAGCGATCTCTCCCTTACTGTTGCTTCTGTATATGGCCAGATACTAGCCATCAAGCTGGGGCTTGCAGGCGTGATGGTGGCATTGGGCGCGTATTCTCAATTTGTTGTACAGAAAAAGGCAGTAGCGATAATGGCCGGGAGTGGAGCCAGCGGTGGTGATGGTGGTGGTACAACAGCCCTACATACAGACAGGCTTAGGCACTATGGAAAAACGGTCAAGGCAGAGGCTGGTGTTGGCATAGCACTCCTATTTGTGGTCTCACTGATGGCAAATGGCGCACTGCCATCTGGTCAGTTCCCTGCGTACGAGCGAGAGGAGATAGATGCACAGGCTGCATTTGCAGCGGCGCCGAGGACTGATTTTATGACGACGCTTTACACAGCTGAAGGTACTATAAAACTCAACATAAGCCCATTTGCTATAGGCCAGAACACCTTCACACTGTCGTTCTTTGGGCAGGACGGCAGCAATGCTACAGCAATCGAGGCTGCTACCATAAAGCTGACCCAGCTTGAAAGAGGGATAGGGCCTATAACTGTAGAAACTACAGAGCAATCAGACAATGTATTTTTGGCAGATGCTGCCTTCAGTTTGCCCGGTATGTGGCAAATAGAAATTGAGGGTATGAACACTCAAGGAAGCAATATGCTGGCATCCCTTGACACAAACATAAAGCCACTGATATCTAACCTTCAATTTGACCCAAAGATTTACAATATATCGGCTAATGCTAATAACAGCAGCACCAACAACAACGTACTCCCCTTATACCCCGTATTTGATATGGAAAGACAATCCATATGGGTCGGTGATTCGCTGCCAGGAAGTGGAGCGATATGGCAGCTAGACATTGCCACCGGCAATTACACTATGCACAAGATAAATGCCACGCATGTAACCCAAAGCGTCTTAGCCTCAGACGGTAGCCTATGGTATATCGACCCCTTGGGTACTGACAATAATGGCGTAGTAGGCGTGTACAACCCAGATGATAATAATAATTCGAACAGCAGCAGACGATTCGTAATTCCTGAAGAGGGCATTCCATCAGGGATTGCGATAGATGGAAACGGCAGTTTGTGGATGCCAATAGTTGTAGGAAATGGATCGGACAAGGTAGTCAAGTTCAATCCTGCTACTGAACAGTTCTCATCGTACAGCATACCAACACTAGACGCTAGGCCGGCTGGAATTACTTCCGATAGCTTTGGTAACATCTGGTTTGCCGAAGCAGGCGCAGGTAGCATTGCCAAGATAGACAGCGTGACAGGAAACATTACAGAGTATAAGCCAAAGAATCCCCTTCAGGCACTTGATGAACCTGCAGCAGTATTCGCTGATCCGAATAACTTTGACATTTACATTGCAGAGCACAGCAGCCACACAATAACAGTATACAATTCCCTTCTTGGCACATTTCGTGAATACCCGTCAATCGATGAGAGGGGTCTGCCTTTTGGGATGGCAATGGACAGCTATGGCAACCTGTGGTTTGCACAGCATGAGATAGATAAGATTGGAGTAATAGATCCAAGGACTGGCGAAGGTACAGAGGCCAACCTCCCGATTACAGGATCGTTTGTACAATGGCTAACTTCAGACAACGAAGGAAGAATCTGGTTTGCGGCTCAACGAGGATCTGCGCTAGGTAGCGTTACCACATCCACCAACTCCTCTTCACCGCAAACCGT
>JAICPK010000081.1 GCA_025929855.1 Nitrososphaera sp. | reverse complement strand
CTGCACGGAGAGGTGGCTGCAGCAGCGAATAAATTTTCATCAGTCCTGTTGTATGGTTTTGAACAATTATGAGTTTCCCGCTGGCACTTTCTGTAGTCAGCCTGTCATTTCTGACTTCAACATTCCAAATCCAAACCGCAATCGGTGCAAGATCGACGTATCTTATATATATATATATATAAGATGCATATTCCTTCTACATCATCTCTAATATTTCTGTAACTATTATGACCTTCAATTCTATAATGAGACTCATTATAAGCAAAAATACTATATGATAAGACATTGACCATCCATACAGTATCGTCAAATATGATTCCAATTAACAAGCCTTGGATAGGCGAAGAAGAAAAGCGTGAGGTAACAAGTGTGCTTGAAGAAACCGCACTTACCACAGCCGCGCGTGACGGTGGTAAACGAGTGCGTGACTTTGAGTCGTTGATGAAAAACTACCTGAAAATTAGACATGTAGTGTCTGTCAATTCTGGTACGTCTGCGCTCTATGCTGCGCTATTTGCCGCTGGCATAAAGCAGGGTGATGAAGTACTACTCCCCTCATTTACCTTTGTAGCAACTGCCAACGCAGTTGTCGCAGCAGGCGGTAAACCAATGTTTGTGGACATCAAAAAGGACGACTACACTATGGATGTTTCTGACCTGAAAACCAAAATCAATAAAAAGTCCAGGATAGTAATACCTGTCCACCTCTACGGCCACCCATCCGACATTGACGAAATACGCGAGCTTGCAGAGAAACATTCCCTTGACGTTATAGAGGATGCTTGCCAGTCTTTAGGATCGAGTTACAAAAAGAAGCAGACTGGCACGTTTGGCACCATGGGCTGCTTCAGTATGTACGCAAGCAAGGTGCTGACAGCGGGTGAAGGCGGCGCAATTGCAACAGACAGCGACGAGCTTGCAGACAAGCTCAAGATGATAAGAAACCATGGCATGATTGAAGGCAATGACACAAGAATGCTTGGTCTGAACCTTCGATTGCCCGAGCTGAGCGCCGCTGTTGCTAAGGTGCAGATGCAAAAGCTGGACAAGATGCTAGAGATCAGGAGACGCAACGCAGAGCTTTTGAGCAAGCTACTGCTTGCCTCTTCAAAGAAATACGAAGTAAAGATCCCTCAGGAGACTGCTGACAAGAAGTTTAATTGGTATCTCTACACTGTAGCCTTTCGGGATGAGAGGGATAATATAAAGAACCATTTTGTGCAAAATAAAGTGGGCGCAACTGTCTATTATAGCCCGCCAGTGCATAAGATGCCGTTCTATGCATACGCCGCGTCAGAAACAAAGCTGCCTTCGACAGAATGGTGTGCTGACCACGTGCTGTCCCTGCCCGTACATCCGCATGTTGCAGAAGCCGATATAGATCGTATAGCAAATAGCCTAAAATCTGCAGTTGAGAAATAAACGTAGCATAAATTTTACAGATAAGGCTAATATCCCAGTTGCCGATGCATTTTTATATTATGGATCGACCAACTAAAGAGCGGAAATGGCGATAGACACTGGAGATACTACCTGGATGTTGATCTCCACTGGTCTTGTCATGATGATGACACCTGCGCTCGGGTTTTTTGAAGCTGGTCTCATCCGAGGCAAAAACTCGCTGTCCGTAATAATGCAGACCTTTTCCGGGCTTGCCATTCTTTCTACTCTCTGGTTCGTTCTTGGATTCACCCTTGTTTTTTCTCCATCACAGGGAGGTTTTATTGGTGGCTTTGACTGGCTGTTCTATAACAATGTCCCCTTTAATGAATCTCTCGACTATGCACCGACAATTCCAGGTGTGACTTTTGCCACCTTCCAGATGATGTTTGCAGTCATTACACCGCTTCTCATCACAGGTGCTTTTGCAGAAAGGGTCAAGTGGAATGCGTTTGTAGTCTTCATCATTGCATGGAGCATATTCATTTACTATCCTCTTGCACACTGGATATGGGGAGGAGGATGGCTTGCAGAGCTAGGTGTATTCGACTTTGCCGGCGGTATCGTGATTCATACAAGTGCAGGTCTTGCCTCCCTTGCAGCTGCACTAGTGCTTGGGCGTAGGAAGAATTTCGGCCCCGATATTATGGTGCCTCACAATATACCGCTTGCAGTCATAGGAGCAACGCTACTCTGGCTCGGCTGGTACGGCTTTAACGCAGGTAGTGCACTTGCTTCGGGATCGCTTGCTGCAAACACCTTGCTTGTGACGCATATTGCCTCAGCTACATCAGCCCTAGTCTGGATAGCGCTTTCGTGGAAGCGGGCAGGCAAGCCATCGAGCACAGCCGCAATCAACGGCGCGATTTCTGGTCTCGCAGGCGTGACACCTGCTGCAGGTTTCATTAGTGCACAGAACTCATTTCTGCTTGGCATTGTAATTGGGTTTGCTTCATACTATGCAATACTGCTGCTAAAAGAGCACTTGAAGATCGATGACGCACTTGATGTTAGCTCTGTCCACGGCGTAACTGGAATAGTGGGCTCACTAGCAATAGGCCTTATCGCAAGCACTCTTATCAACCCTGCTGGCCCTGATGGGTTGCTATATGGAAACCCCATGCAGCTAGCAACACAGGCATTTGGTGTCGCAGTAGCAGCCGCTTTAGGCTTTGGCGGCACAATCATCATCATGAAGATAATAAACGCCACAATAGGGCTCAAGGTAAGGGAAGAGGAAGAAGACGTCGGGCTCGACATTACACAACATGCAGAGCGAGCGTATGTCAGCTAGTAATGTACTGTAAGGTGGAATTTTAGCTTTATCTGCAGTAATATAGTAGACCATAAATACAGAGGGCTTATACTCAGGATACATGCCACAAATTACGTTAAGGGGACATTCGTGTGAAAGATGCGGTCACAAGTGGCTTCCAAAGGAAGAAACAAAAGATAAACCGAAAGTATGTCCCAACTGCAAGAGTCCGTACTGGGATATGCCTAGAAGGCTAGATATAGTAAAAAAACAACTAGACATGGACTTTAAGGGAAAAAGGAGGTTAAGGTAACTTATCGTCATCTCCTACTCCAAAAGAGAGGCAATATTCATGTCGTCATTGTGGTACAGCTTACTCTGCAAATCCTCCTGATGATGTTCATACGACCGCAGTTGCTAATGTAGACGGTGGAGAAGATGATATTCAAATCGCTTATCGCTGTACTTCATGCAACAATAACAATAAATTGACTTGGATAAGATAGGATAAATTTACAAAGGAAGCTAAGTTCCTTTGAAATTACAAAATCGATTACTTACAAAACTCTGCAACTTGTATCTCGCGCGGTCAACAGATTCTAAATTAGGAATGGTATTGCAGACCTACTAGTAGTAGCATAACTACTCTAGGCATATGAGAAGTAATCAGACGTTATGTCCCGACTGTTTACAGATCCTATACATGAGCATCTGTGAGTTAGATATTCTAAAGTCTTTTATTGGTTTGTATCCACTTTTTATTTTATTGAGACTAATAATCTATACTGGCAAGGGTGGCACTGGCAAGACAGTAACCTCCTGCGCAACTGCAATCAAGATTGCAGAGCATAACTATAAGACGCTTGTAATTTCAGCAGATCCGGCGCATACTCTTAGCGATGCTTTCATGATGCCCAACATCGGCCACGATCCAAAGCAAGTGCTTCCGAACTTGACTGCCTTGCAAATAGACCCTGTCACTGAAATGAGCCGACAATACAACACTATACTCTCTTATACTGCAGCCTTATTTTCTTCCAAAGGGATAGATGAGACGCTTGCATATGAGATTGCTATGCTACCTGGTATGACCCAATTATTTTCGCTATTGAAGGTAGAGGAAGTCGACCGCGCAAAAACATTTGATGCTGTGGTGCTTGATATGCCCGCCTCCGGAGAAGCACTACGATATCTCTATTTTCCTAAGCTTGTTGGCAGCATCGGTCGCAAGCTGACAGGGCTTGCAGGCCTATTTAGTGGGTTTGCCAAAATCTTCCAACCGCTTGCCAAGTTTCCGACACCCACCAAGGATGTCATACAGAGTGAAATGGAGCTGCTCGATAGGCTCGATGTTCTTTCCAACATTATTAATGACAACAATAGAACGTCTGTTAGATTAGTTGCAAACCCAGACACATTCAGTATCGAAAATGCCAAGCGGGTGCTCATGTCTACAAGCCTCTATGGCATTAATGTCGATATGGCGGTAATAAACAAAATAATGGCCGGCTCATCAGATGAATATTATGCTAAATGGGCAAGCTTCCAGAGGTCAAAAGTGGAAGAAGCAAAGGCAAATTTCTATCCCTTGCCTGTAAGAGAGGTAGAGCTCTATGGTACTGAGCTACGTGGCATAGATATGCTGCGCAAACACGGTGAAATCCTCTTTGGCAGCGACGACCCATCTAAGATATTTTATCGAGGCGAACCATACATGTTTGTAAAGGAGGGAACTGCAATCAAAATGACTGTACAGGTACCATTTACCGAGAAAGACGACTTCAGTATAGAGCGTTATGGCGACCAGCTCACTATAACAGTTAAGACTGTGACAGGACAGATAGCCAACGTTGTTCCTTTGCCTGTTGCGACTGCGGGGATGAAGCTTGTCAAGGCAAAGCTTTTGAATCAAAAGCTAAAGGTGCAGTTTGAGAAAGAATCTCTGTGACTCGGGCTCTATCAAGCCGTCTGCAAACAGTTTAAATAATATAGAATTTGATAAAATTTGAGAAAGTAATGCCAATAGATCCAGACTTTCCAAAAAATCATCAGCCAACTGGCAAGCACCAGCACTCAGACGGGGAGCATTTTCATTTTGTATGGGGGCCTGGAAGGACTGCAGAAGCGGCAGAAAATGAAGAGGTCAAATCTGCATAT
>JAICPK010000143.1 GCA_025929855.1 Nitrososphaera sp. | reverse complement strand
TCCGCAGAATACTATATTATCAATGTTCTGGCTAGATGGAAAGTAGCCAATGCATGCATCTCCGACAAATTTTAGCACAGATCCGCCAAAATGTTCGATAACGTATGAAACCTCTTGTGTAAAGACTGTGACTATCTTTGAGAGAAAATCAGGTGCTAGCTCAGTGCTCATTCTTGTGGAATTCACCATATCCACAAAGATCACTGCAAAGTCGAGTCTTTGAGCGGTATGGTTTCTAAGGAAGTGGTCTGATTTGGCTATCGCCAGATGATGATATTCGAAACCTTCAACCAGAGCCTTCTTTATCCTTTTTTGACTTTCTTTAACAATATTAATCCTGTCAAAAGGGGTGGTTCTCTGCTGTCGCATTTAATATATACTCTTGATTCAGTTGGTATATGTTCCCTGGTATATCAAGATCACCATCATGGAATCTATGAGACATTGAAAGAGTATGTTGTAGATTGTCAATCTAAAACTAACTAAAAATTGTAATTAATCACAGACCCCCCTCGTAGAGCAACTCTTGACAATAAACTCTAAAGCGCATTAATAGATTTTTTTGGTCAATCTTTCCTGTATGTTATGCCCCCTTCTGTTATACCACCACTAGTGTCGCTTTTCTGCTCTCCTCTTTTTCGGCTATCTATAACAACTATTACTATTCCGGCAATGATTGTGAAAAAGCCTATTGTCGTTAGTACTCCACCCACGATAACTACGGACAAGCTACTAAGATTTACACCAGGTAAAGGCTGACCTCCCCCTTGTGAAGTAGAGGCAGGAGCCGTTATGAATGGCATATAGCCAAACATCGCGTTAATTGTAACGGGTGCTGATCCACCATTTGTGATGTTAAGAATATGATTGCCAACGCTTTGCGGTTGAAATGTAGTAAATAGGTTTGCAGAGAACTCGTTGCTGCTTACAACGATCCCGGAGGGATCTTTGACAGTTTCGATCACTCTCACTACTCCTTCTGGTCTTTCGATATGTATTGCTACAGTTACGGGTCTTGAGACATCTGTTACCTGAGTTGTTGCTTCGACCGATCTGCCAGACTCTATTGATACTTGGTTGATAAGGGTATTTTCTTGTAAAAATGTGCTAGCAAGCGGGATAGCCCATACAGCAGCTAATACTATTCCTGCAATAAATAGTACTCCACCTACAATCAAGATAATATATCCTCGCCGTATCACGTTCTTTTTTTTCCTCCGATACCCTCTGTCTGAATGTCTCATTTCTGAAATTGGTTCATTATAAATCCTCCTCCTGCTCGTGCTGTAAGTCGTTCCTCTTTCTGCTTGTCATCGCAACATCTTCCTCACGTGAAAGACCAACGCCGTTCGTGCTTTTTGGCTGGATTGCCTATTGTGGTAAGCTGTGTTTGCTTCGGGCACTGACAAGAATTCACGTTGAGAGACATATTTAAAATTCTTTATGAGCGATAAATCCACTGCTTTGGCATACATGGCTTTGCTGACCGTCGTCCTTGCAGCCTCCTATTGTCTCTTTATTACTATCGTATCGCTTGCCCGGTTGAACAGCCTCTGTCTCTTTTCGTTTGTAAATATCCAGCCAAAGAAGACATCTATTGGCAGTAAGAATGCTTTGCCAAAGCTCTGTATTGCAACGTTTCTTATGTTTGGCACATTTCCAGCCAAGTTCGTTGTTTTGATCTTTAAGAGCTTCTTGCCTATAGACTGCCCACTGTTTGTGGATTCAAAGTATGTCCAATATGCGAAGAAAAGCAGGCTTTGCACCGCAAATCTCACAGCTCCTAACCCCGGGTTACCCTGAACACCTTGGTTGAAAGCAAGCGGCGCGTATGCTATTGCAAATACTATTTCAATTGCTATACTTACTATGATAAAGTCGACAAGCCATGCCCAAAACCTTGTACTCCATCTTGCTAATGTTAGTTCTGGTCCTCGACTTGGCTCTCCATTTGGATGCCCTTTTGGTTCTAGAGGCATACTTATAGTTGACATCAACTGTCTTATAAGATGATGAATGTCGTGCAGTGCACTGCATCATGTCCATGAGTTGGATTTTCAATATCTTGCTGCGGAATGTAAATACAATGCATACTATTTACTAGCTATCAATATTAAGTTCATATTGAGACCCTTTGTTGAAATCAGCTGTCTCGCATCCAAATAAGGCTCTTGTGATCTACTGGGGAAATGAAAATGATATGCTGCGAACACCTACTAGATCTAGTCTGTCGGTCACTTTGCAAGGGATAAACCATCCTCTAGACTATATAGTCTCTCTAAGAACAATAGGAGAGTCAGAACGCGATAAAATTATTATAGATGGGATAGAGGACAAGGGAGAAATTCGGAGCCATTTCATTTATCACCTTAACGCTATGAGAAGATACACAGGATTTAAGGAGAAGCTCGAAGTTACTACAAGAACGTCGTTTCCTGTTGGTAGTGGACTTGCAGGTTCGGCAGCAAGTGCATCTGCATTGGCTGAAGCATTTGCAGGTCTGATCGGCAAGACTGAAGATACAAGATTGAAATCCATCATGGCAAGAAGAGGAAGCGGTTCTGCTTCACGTTCTGTCTTCGGGGGATTTGTGATGTGGCAGAAAGGCAATAGTGATGACTCTTCATATGCAACACAGCTTTTCAACGAAAACCACTGGGACCTTCGCAACGTCATCGTTATGGTTAGTTCTACTCCAAAAAAGATAAGATCGATTGAGGGAATGAAGTTGTCGAAAAGAACCTGTCCAGCAGAAATTTATTCAGAGTTCGTAAGC
>JAICPK010000135.1 GCA_025929855.1 Nitrososphaera sp. | reverse complement strand
TATTTCTGCCTGCCTTTTGAGAGCACTTACCACTCTGTCATTGCAGTGGCCAACCAGTGCGACTCCATAACCGCCCATGCAGTCAATGTATTCCTTGCCTGCGGTGTCCCACACCTTTGTACCCTTGCCCTTTGCAATATTTACTGGAAACCTCTGGTAAAGAGCCGCCAGATATCGGTCTTCGTTGTTCAATGTGGAACGATCACCGTACAATTTTTATGGGCTATTGCTTCAGACAACGGGTTTTCAACCTGGCCCGAAGCAATGACTGCCTCTTTCACTCCCATTTCAAGTGACTCTATGCATGCAAGGACCTTCTTGTCCATTCCAGACCCAATCTTTGGTAATGCCCCTTTTGCCTGAGCAAGAGTCATTGAATTAACGAGTTTTTCATTTAGTATCAAGCCATTTACATCTGTGATAAAGATAACCTTGTCTGCCTTGATGCCGCCTGCCACATATGCTGCGGCCCTATCACCGTCCACATTAAGAAAATCAAATTCTTCGCTTAATGCAATCGGTGAAATCACAGGCACATAGCCACTGCGAACAAGGTCAGTTACCAGAGCCCCATCAACCGATGTTATCTTGCCAGTATACCCACCGTCTATTATCATCTTTCTTCCTTTTTCATTTATAATCATAAGCTTCTTTTTTCTCTCTGCCTTCAATATTCCTCCGTCTACTCCAGCAAGTCCAACAGCATTGATATGCTGGCGCAACAGCATCTGGACTATTGCCTTGTTCAGCTTTCCGGACATGACCATTGTATAGATTTCAGCAGTCTCTTTGTCTGTATAACGGCTTCGCACACCTCCCGGCGACATAATGAACTTTTGTTCCTTTCCAAGCTTTGTTGCGGTCGCTGTAACTTCCTTGCCCCCACCGTGCACAAAAACGAGCTTGTAATTTTCAGCTACTGACTTTATGTCTGCAAGAGCTGAGGAGTGAAGCCCGTCCACTACGCTTCCGCCTATCTTTGTGACTATCATACTGGCGTCAATGGGGTATACATGAGTCCTTCGCTTTCGCCATATCCAAACATCACATTCATATTTTGTATTGCAGAGCCAGCAGCGCCCTTCATCAAGTTGTCAGAGGCTGAAAGTGCCACTATTCTCTGGTTGTACTCATCTATGTCAAATCCCACATCGCAAAAGTTCGAACCGACCACGAATTTCGGATCTGGAAACTTGTACATCCCCTTTTTGTCACGAATCAATCTCACAAAGGGCTCCCGCTTGTAGGCGTTACGATACATTTTCCATAGCTCTAGTTCCTCCACGGGTCTTTTCAGGAAGGTGTGATTAGTAGTGAGGATGCCCCTGACTATGTTGACTGCATGGGGACTCATGCTGACCTTTATTTGCCTCTTAGCGATGAGCGAAAGCTCCTGTTCGATCTCACCAGTGTGCCTGTGTTTTGCCGGCTTGTAAGGTCTGACTACACCATAACGCATCGCATGGTGCGTCCCTGCATTTGCCTTCTGGCCGGCTCCAGACGATCCGATCTTGCTGTCCACTACAACATGCTCAGTATCTATGAGGTTATTTTCAATCAATGGCGTTAGGGCAAGAAGAGAGGTTACAGCCATGCAACCCGGGCAGGAGACGAGCTGTGCATTTTTAATCTCCTCTCGGTGAAGCTCTGGAACCCCGTAGACTGACTTGCTCAGCATTTCAGGAAAAGGGTGTTCCCAGCCATACCATCTTGTATAATCCTTTGGATTTTTGAGCCTAAAGTCTGCCGAGAGGTCTATTATCTTCATCCCCCTATCATATAGGTCCTTGACTATTTTGTTTGCCTTGCCGTGGGGTACTGATGTAAATACAAGGTCACAATTGTCCGTCAGCTTATCCATATCCATTGGAGAGAACGTAATGTCGACGAATCCCTTCAAGCTTGGATGAACACGGTGTACATACTCGCCTGCCTTTTGCCGCGATGTCACCATACTCAGTTCTATCTTTGGGTGGGCGATTAGCAGCCGTAGCAGTTCTCCCCCTACGTATCCGGAAGCGCCAACTACTCCAACTTTCATTTGTGAAATTCTCCCTGGCTAAAACACATTTCTTTTAATTTTTCGCTTGGAAAATCCTCATTTATATTTTTTGGTCAGCTCTAACCATGAATAGGTCAGTAGTGACCAAAATAGGTCACTATTTCCTTGCTATGTTGACCGCGTAGTCGATCATTTGGTTTGGGATATCAGCCTTTGAAACGCTTGCAGCGCCCCGAAACTCTACTGTGTTATTTACTTCATGAACGACCAGACCACGATTCTTGTCTTCCATCATGTCCACGCCCAAGATGCCGCCCCCTACAGCTTTTGCAGCTCTTAGAGCCAGATCTTCCATCTCCTTTGTTATGGGCGCAAGCTCCACCTTACCTCCGAGGGCAACATTTGTTCGCCACTCTGATTGTGAAGAATAGCGATAGATTGCAGTGAGGACTTGGTCGCCAATTACTATACAACGGATGTCCCGCGACGGCCTATCAACCATTTCTTGAATATAATAGATACGGGAAAGTGGACTGTCGTCCTCTTCTCTCATTTCAATTATCATGCTTGCAGTCTCTAGGTCACGAAGAGGATATATCCCTCTTCCCCATGAACCCACGACTGGTTTGAGGACAACTGGGAACCCGGTATTCTTGATAGTTTCTAGCCCAGATTCTGCACTAAATGCAAATTGCGTCTTTGGAGTCGGAATTTTGTTTTCTGCAAGCCTAATGGATGTAGTAAGTTTGTTTCCACAAACCTGTCCCACCTCAAATCTGTTTATTACTTTGAAGCCAAGAAATTCAAGGCAAGCAGTAAGGTAGAGACCCCGGTAATAGCTCACACTTCTCTGCAGTATCACATCGCCTAGTTGTAAATCCGTCGCCTTGCTACAAGTACCGATACTAAGTGTCTTTGCATCTACTATCTTTGACTTTATGCCTATACTCTGTGTTTTTTCATAGAGTGCCTTTTCTTCAAAGCGAACTTTGTCGCAAAGGATGCTTACCTCAACAACCATTATTGTCCCCAGTCTTCGCCTACTCTTTCAGCGGGTTTCAGCTCCAAGTTGTCGCTTACCTTTGAGGCAATCTCGT
>JAICPK010000113.1 GCA_025929855.1 Nitrososphaera sp. | reverse complement strand
CTAAATTTTTTTCATAGATAAAACTGAAATTGCTATACAATACCATCAGATCAATTAAGAATCATGCTTGCATGCCTCTACCAATGTACGACAAACTTTTAGCCATCATAATAGTAGTAATCGCTTTTACTTCTACAATTGCAGGTACTACTAATACTACCACAGTAGCAGGGCAGAACCAGATCATCAATTTAACTGCATTGCTCACCCCAGATACCAATAATGATACTAATGATGCTACTACCTCGACGACCGTTGCAAACATAACTGACGCTAATAATAAGAGTGCTAGTACTAGCGCTGCTGCTACTAACTTAACTGCTACTACTAATAATATGACAATTGAGGATGCAAAGGAGCTATACTTGTCAGTTTGGAACCAGACAGAGTTTAACGCCACTTTTAGCACTTTTGTCGAACCCTTCTCTGCTGCTGGCTATGGCGTATACGAAGAACGAAGCAATATCTTTGCGCCAGGTGAAACAGTTGTACTCTATGTAGAACCGGTGGGCTTTGCCCATAAGCAGGTCATAGACGAAGAACGCGGCAGCAATAATAATACATTGCTTTACCTGATGAATATGACATCTGATTATAAAATAGCTGCTGCAAATGGCACTGAGCTTGAGCTTCAGCTAATAGAGGACGAACAGGGCTTGAGAAACATCACTTCTCATAGACCCAATACTGAGATGTACTTGACGCTTACGCTTACACCTGAAGTTCAGCCACTGCCGGTAGGTAGCTATGTCATAACATATTCCGTGACCGATGAGATATCAGGTGAAAGCTTCGAGCTAGAAAAAGACATTACAGTAGCAGAGAGAGAGTAGTATCGTCCAGCCTTCTATATAATCACGGCGCATAGTCCATTATGTAGTTTGGTTGCCCGAAAGTAGCGTTGACCCTTACTGACACATCTACCCAGTAGGAAAATGATGAAGGGTTGCCAATATAAAAGTCCTCTATAGGAAACTCAACTCTATCCTCTGGCATGTCAGGTATACTCGTAGGTGCGACAATGAACCTTCCGACAGTCCTATCAAATACTGCGAAATACCACCCTTGCATAGTAGTAGAGTTGCTGCCACCGCCGAAAGCAAAATTTTGAAATCGAATCACATATTGTTGCTCTCTATTCGTTATCGGACTGGTGGTGATGATATGCCACCGATACTGTGTTTCATACATATCATTGTCATTTGGATTGCCTGCAAGCGCTACTGTGAAAAAGAATACCTCTCCTCGCTTTTGCACGCTGGCTCCCAAGATGTCGTGGTAGTCTCTCACCTCGGGGATCTCTTCTGTCCCAACCTGCTGATATACTGGCGTCACATCACCTTGTGCATCTTGTATACTGCTGTCAGCATTGTTATAGACCCCGACAGTTTGCCTACCACTTATTTTTATTTCAGGTCCCAAGCCAGACAGCCCAATTGAAACTGGGATGAGTGTTGCAATTGCAACTGCAATAACCAGAACAGATGATGCCTTGGGCATATAAAAAATCACACAGAGGTTGTATTTCGACATTTTGCCAATAGATTTAAGCAGAGTTGAAGATTTGATATATGCAAAATGCGTGCAAGCGAATTTTCGCACTTTGTCGATGTTTGTGAGAAGGTTCGCCAGACTGCAAGCAAAAATGCCAAGGTGGCTACGATCGCAGAATACTTGATCAAGCTGAAAGGCCAGGATGGCGGCGGCGACACCTCTCTTGCAGTAGCTGTACTTTTTATGTCTGGTGCTATCTTTCCTAAGGGTTCTGGTCTTACACTCAGTGTGGGTTTTAATACGATAATGCGGTCGCTTTCAGAAATCGCACGTCTGGAGCCAGAAGAGATACAAAGGATCTACTTAAAGCATGGAGATATGGGTGCTCTTGCTGAACATGTAGTTTCCAAGAGACAGCAAAATCCACTTGTGGCCCAGCAGTTGTTGCTGCCAGATGTGCATGACCAGCTAAGAAAGATCGCTGATGCAGTTGGCTCTGGTGCAGCAGAGGCAAAAAGGAAGATCCTGACTGGACTTCTCATCAACTCCTCTCCCCTTGAAGCAAAATATTTAATCAAGATAGCAACCGGCGAGCTTCGCGTCGGTGTGGTAGAGGGCTTGGTCGAGCTTGCTATTGCCAAGGCGTTTGAACGAGATGTGCAGGCAATTAGGCAGGCTATGCTACTGTCCGGCGATATTGCACATGTAGCATTGCTTGCAAAAAAGGATGCTTTGTCGACTGCGATAATGAAACCACTTTTTCCTCTGAGTTTCATGCTAGCAGATGTGATGTTTAGTGCAGAAGAGATCGAGCAGTATTATAACAAACCAGTGATTTGTGAGTTCAAGTATGACGGCATAAGGGTGCAGCTTCACAAATTCGGAGACGAGGTCAAAATGTTCTCAAGGAAGCTAGAGGATGTTGCTGCCTCTTTCCCAGAGATTGTATCTGCTGTGTCTTTGCTGGAAGCAGACTTCATTCTGGATGGCGAAGTGCTTGCCTACAGACGTAGCAGGCCGGTACATTTCCAAGAGTTGCAAAAGAGGCTCAGGAGAAAAGCAGTTACAGACCGTCTGATGGCCGAGATCCCAGTAGTATATGTCCCTTACGATATCATGTACTTTGACGGGCAACCGCTCATTGGCAGACCGCTTACGGAACGCAAGAGATTGCTATCGCAGATTAGATTTGGAGAGCCCATAATCGACCTTGGTTATAGGATTGTGTCGACAGCTCAGCAGATAGCCTGCGCATTTAAAGAAAGCAGAGATGCGGGACATGAAGGATTAGTGATAAAAGAACTCGAATCCCAATACCATCCCGGCAAGCGTGGCAGGCATTGGACTAAACTAAAGTATGAACTTGACACTGTCGATGCCGTAATTGTCATTGCAGAATATGGTCATGGTAAGCGTGCTGGAACACTATCTGATTATACTTTCGCAGTTCGGGATGAGCATGACAGTGGCTCGCTTAAGACAATAGGCAAGGCATACTCTGGCCTGACTGATGCAGAGATCGCCAAGATGACTAACAAGCTACGGTCAATAACAGTGAAAGATGAGGGTTATAGACTAGTCGTCAGACCCGAGATTGTACTTGAGGTTGCGTTTGATAGTATACAGAAAAGTGATAGGCATAACAGCGGGTTTGCGCTTCGCTTCCCGAGGATAAAGTATATCCGGACTGACAAGACTGTACGTGATATTGATACCTTAGAAAAGGTGCAAAGGATCTATGAGCGCCAATCGCATTTAAAGAGCCGCTAGCCTGCTACTAAATGTGCCGCTATCTTGTAGTGTTGCAACTTGCATGTGTGTGTGCGCATTAACTTATATGAAAACACATATTTGTACACAAAACGACAGAGGGCAGACAGTAATAGAAGAAGATGCAAAGTACAAATTCTTAGGAAGTGCAGCAAGGGAGACTGACATCTTCTTCTTAACTGCGCCATATCCCTACACCTAGTCGTGTAACATCAAGAAGTAGTATAGCAGCATCTGCATTTTGGACCAATTTCTGCGTACTTGCTTGCACTTGTGATATTTTTTGTGTCATCGTCTGTGTGGGTGTGTTTCTCTCTCTATGTCTATGTATGGCTATGTCTCTATGCGATTTGCGTAGTGCTAAGGAATAAAAGATCAATAGTGTGATTTTATATTCACACATTTGTTAAAGACGGTCATTCTAATTGGCGCAGTTGCAGTTGCACTAGT
>JAICPK010000124.1 GCA_025929855.1 Nitrososphaera sp. | reverse complement strand
TTGACTAGCACAGAATTGTTGTCAGTGGTGCGCAGCACTTCGCCCTCTAACATCTCAGCAAGGTCACCAACTTTGAACTGCATTTTATGCTCTCATCATTTTCCACTTTGACTTTGTCATAGAACTCTGCGGACTAGCCTCAACCTTCCTTACAAACTCTGACTGCAACAGCACTGCTGCAACTGCTGCCTTTGCGCTTTTCTTGGCCGCTTCCTTTGCATTTTCGTTCATCTTGTCAAGCATCTTGAAGCGTTCAAGATAGTCAGTCGAAAGTTCGCCACTGATAAAGTTTGGATCGTCCATTATAGTTTTGTAAAGCGGAATTGTAGTATTGATGCCCTCTATCATGAACTCATCAAGGGCATTTTTCATCCTAATTCTTGCCTCGTCAAAGTTTCTGCCCCATGCCAAAAGCTTGGCAACAAGGGAGTCATAGTAACCAGATACATTGCAGCCAGGGTAAAGATATGTGTCAACCCTGATACCCGGCCCGTAAGGAATGTTGCAGTTTGGCACAATGCCGGTAGAAGGTGCAAATTCATAAAATGGATCTTCGGCATTAATCCTGCATTCAATTGCGCAGCCATTCATCTTCAAATCTTGCTGCTTGAATGGAATCTCCTCGCCCTGTGCTATTCCTATCTGCAGCTTTACAAGGTCTATCCCAGTCACCAGTTCAGTTACTGGATGCTCGACCTGCAAGCGCGAATTGATCTCGATAAAGTAAAAGTTACCCTGAGGGTCGCGTAAGAATTCTGCAGTTCCGGCGTTCAAATAATCTACAGCATCAACTGCTCTTACTGCAATCTCCCCAATACGTTCCCTTGTCTTTTGATCTACCACAGGCGAAGGCGACATTTCAATGAGTTTTTGATGACGCCTCTGAATAGAACATTCTCGTTCAAACAGATGCCTGCTGTTTCCATGTGAATCACGTATAAGCTGAAATTCAATGTGCCGGATCCGCTCAAGATATTTTTCTACAAACAATGCTGCCTTGCCAAAAGCTGCACGCGACTCTGCTGACGCCATTTCGAACTCCTGTCTTAACTGCTTTTCATCGTTGGCAAGTCTGATACCTCTGCCTCCACCTCCAAAGGCTGATTTGAGCAAAACAGGATAGCCTGCTTTCTCAGCAATATCAGCCGCCTCTTCAACATCTTCGACAATACCATCGCTTCCCGGCACTGTTGGAACTTTGGCCTTTTTCATGACGGCTTTGCATTTCATTTTGTCGCCAGTAAGTTCCATGGCTTTACTGGTTGGCCCAATAAAGATGATACCATTTTTTTCGCACATCTCTGAAAAATTCTCATTCTCTGAGAGAAAGCCGTAGCCAGGGTGAATGGCATCTGCTCCCGTCGCCTTGGCAGTCTCGACTATCTTTGTCATGTTGAGGTAGCTCTGAGCTGGCGCTGCGGGACCAATGTGGTAGGCTTCATCGGCTCGCTTTACATGCACTGCGCGGACATCCTCGTCAGAGTAAATAGCTACTGATTTTATCCCAAGATCTCTGCAGGCTCGAATAACTCTAAGGGCTATTTCGCCCCTATTTGCGATGAGTATGCTGGTTATTTTTTTTGACATTGCTATCACAAGTTTATGTTGCCATGCTTCTTCCAAGGCCTTGACTCTTTCTTATTTGCAAGAGCATTGAGTGCCTGTATTATCATGGGTCTAGTCTCCATCGGATCTATAACCACGTCAATAACACCTTTTTCTGCAGCTATATACGGGTTTGCGAATTTATCACGAAACTCTTTAGCAAGCTTTTTCTTTGTATCAACTGCATTTGGGGTATTCTTTAGCTCCCTCCTATGTATGATGGTGATTGCGGCTTCTGGACCAAGGACTGCGATCTCGGCGTTAGGCCAGGCGTAGTTGATGTCAGCGCGCAGGTTCTTGCTTCCCATGGCAATGTATGCGCCGCCATAAGCCTTACCTATGATGCATGTTACTTTGGGCACCGTGGCTTCACAATATGCGAACAGCAGCTTGCTGCCGTGCCTGATGATGCCGTTGTGCTCTTGATCTGTTCCAGGAAGGTATCCGGGAGTGTCAACAAGTGTCACTATTGAGATATTGAATGCGTCACAGAATCTGATGAATCTGGCAGCCTTGTTTGACGAATTGATGTCAAGTGCGCCTGCGAGGTACATTGGCTGGTTTGCAATGATACCTATCGACCTGCCACCCATTCTTGCAAACCCCACTACGATATTCTCGGCAAACAGCTCATGCACTTCAAAAAAGTCGCCATTGTCGACTATTGACTTGATTATTTCCTTCATGTCATATTGCTGGTAGGGGTTCTCTGGAAGGATATTAATCAGCTTGGGATCGATTCTGTTCGGATCATCATTTGTCTCAACTATCGCCGGCTCTTCGGCGTTATTATGCGGTATGAAAGACAATAGCTTCTTTATCTTGTCAAAGCAATCGTATTCGTTGTTGGCGATAAAGTGGGCGACGCCGGATTTGGTAGCGTGCGCACGCGCTCCTCCTAACTCTTCAAAGGATACTTCTTGGCTGAGCACTTCTTTGACCACTTCAGGACCAGTGACAAACATCTGGCCGACGTTTTCAACCATCACCACAAAGTCAGTCATTGCAGGTGAATATACTGCGCCACCAGCACATGGACCGATGCTCGCTGTAATTTGTGGTATGACGCCGGAGGCCATGGTGTTATGGAAGAAAATTTCGCCGTAGCCATCAAGGCTCATAACGCCTTCCTGAATGCGTGCGCCACCAGAGTCGATTATGCCGATTATGGGGCAGCCGACCTTAATGGCATGATCCATCGTCTTAGCTATTTTCTTGCTTGTCATTTCGCCAAGTGAGCCACCAAGAACAGTAAAATCAAAAGAAAATATGAACACCTGCCGGCCGTTTATGGTTCCAAAGCCAGTGACAGCCCCATCACCGTAGAATTTTGGAAGCGTAGGGTCGTCGCTTCTATGTGTGATGTACTTATCCAGCTCTACAAATGAGCCTTCGTCGAGCAATAGAGCGATCCTTTCCCGAGCAGTGAGCTTGCCTTTTGAATGCTGAGCCTCAATCCTCTCTTGACCACCGCCGCTCTCAGCAGACTTTTTCATTGAAGCCAGCCGCTTGATTTTCTCTTCATGCATAGAGATGTAATGTAAGCGAATAAGTCGTCATATAAATTCATTACAGAGGGGAGCTATTCTCTGAGGCTAGATCGCCCTCCCTGAGCCCGGCGAAAGACGTTCATGCCAAGATTGTAGTTTTCAAAGAGCGACTGCAGTGTTTCAACTTCTGTAGAAAGCATTGCAATTTCGCCTCTGTTTTGCTCAGGGTTCTTCATAAGCTCTTCAAGC
>JAICPK010000024.1 GCA_025929855.1 Nitrososphaera sp. | reverse complement strand
CTTACACAAAGTTAACAGAAGATAAATCAAACAAATTTTAATATATGCCTATATCATGCTCTACCTTCGGTAGAATACTAAATTGTCCGTAGATATGGCAGTGAAAGTTCTCGATGAGAGTCTTGGAAAAGTTGTACTTATCAAACTTAAGGGTGGCAAAGTAATTAGAGGAAACCTTCATGGTTTCGACCAGCATATGAACCTGTTACTTGAAGATTCAGTAGAAATTCTAGAAGAAGGCAAGTCTAATGAGTTGGGCACTATCGTTGTCAGAGGAGACAATGTGGTCATTATCTCACCACCACCAAAGTAATAGCGTATGGAGAAGCTGAGTGAGAAATGACAAAAGGCACTACATCGATGGGCAAGTTCACTCGTAAAAAGACCCATATACGATGCAGAAGGTGTGGCCACAATTCATATCATAAGCGAAGTAAGCGGTGCGCAAAGTGTGGCTATCCGGACCCGAGAATTCGCAAGTACGACTGGATTAAACGACAGGTCATCTGATACAACAGAAAGCTTTTCTTCTAGCAAGCCTTGGCAAACCCCATATAATGTACACAGAAATCGCAGTCATCGCCGGCTCATCTATCGTAGGCGTAATATCTGCAGTATTTCTAGAAAAGCTTTTTCGCATCAGAAGTAACAATAAAAAGCATGCGCGGTCGTCGTCATCGTCATCATCCATCGCCTCCATACGGGCGGAACTTTTGTCGCTCCTGTTTGAGAAGAACCTTACAGCTGAAGCAATTACTCGGGTATATGAAGCAGCTCGGGATGGCAGGATCGACAGGTTTGAGCGTGACAAACTGTTGCTAAAATACAAACAGCAACTTGATTCGCTCAACCAAAAGGTCGCTTACCTGCAGCCAGTGGCAGACTTTTCGGATCTCAAGGAACTCCGCAACAACCTTGTATACCTCCTCGAGGATAGGATTTCTGCACTTGACAAAAAGTTATTAGAGCTTTCTAAATCAAATCCTCCTTCTCAGGATAATATTGACACAAAGGTGAAAAAGATACTTGCCGAAACGTCGAATATGCAGCAGCAGCAGCCTGTTACTCCTATAGAGCAAAAGATGTTCAAGGCTGACGAACAAAGCATTGAGCAGTTACATAAGGAGATAGTTCAAGCGCTACAACATCTTGAGCAGGTTGAGATAGACAAGGACTAATAGTTTAGCAGATAAAATGTTTTGGCAAGGCTCGAATATTGCCAACAGTATAGTATATTTCTTAAGTTCTTTTTCTACCTTATTTTATTCGGCTTTATAAGGAATTTACAGCTGTACTGTATACTATGATTCTATGAGAGTATCAATTATAGAAAAGCAAATAGTATAGAAAATTCCCACTTATTGAATTGGTAGCACGTTTAATCGATGGCAAAGTCGTGTCGGCAGATATAAAATCACGAGTAATAGGGGCGGTTCGAGAATTAAAGGCAATTGGTGTCCAGCCTTGCCTTGCAACAGTGCTAGTCGGAGATGATCCTGCATCTGCAACCTATATTGAGAGCAAGCATAAGGATGCGAAAGAAGTAGGTATTTTCACGAGAGATCATAGGCTTGCCGCCACTTTCAAGCAGAAGGAGCTGCGCGAGCTCGTGCAACTCCTAAACAGCGATCCTGAAGTCCACGGCATTTTAGTACAACTACCTCTGCCCTCTCATATCGATGAATTTGATATACTCTCCTCCCTAAGTCCGCTGAAGGATGTAGATGGATTGACGCCATACAACGTTGGCTTGCTGCAGAATGGTATAGCAGCGCTGAAGCCCTGTACACCTTCTGGCATCATGGAGCTTTTGGACTATTACAAAATAGATGTAGCCGGAATGGACGTAGTCATTGTAAACCGTAGTAACTTGGTGGGAAAACCACTTTTGATTTTGTTGTTGGAACGAGATGCCACAGTGACAATTTGCCATTCAAAGACAAAGGATCTTAATGAAAAGCTACGTAGTGCAGATCTGATTGTTACTGCGGTGGGCAACCGTCGGCGCTTTACGCTTACTGCAAATATGATAAAGGAAGACGCGATCGTTATTGATGTTGGGATAGCTCGACTTAATGGCAAGCTGACCGGGGACCTTGACTTTGACTCTGTAAAGCAAAAAGCATCTTGGATAACGCCGGTGCCAGGAGGAGTGGGCCTTATGACCCGGGCGATGCTTTTGAAAAATACAGTGACTGCTGCTGCTTTTATAACACGAGAGATGAGTAGATAACTGCTGTTAAGCAAAAAAGAAATACGACAAGAGATGCTTGAAAGGCGCAACAGGCTGAATTCTAAGGAGATCGCAAAAAGGAGCAAAACCATACAAGAATTTGTAATAAACAGCAAGGAGTTCCAGCCAGCCAAGATTGTTGGAGCATACTTTGCATTGGGTTCTGAGGTAACTACAGAACTGATAATTGAGCATGCAAAAATACTGGGTAAAAAGGTCGCTCTGCCAAGAGTCGAAGAAGACAAGATCACATTTTATGAACTGTCATCTACAAAATCCTTAATTAAGGGCAGGTTTGGTGTGATGGAACCTCCGCCATATGAGCACATCCGTGAGATCGATATACTTGTAGTGCCTGGAGTTGCTTTTGATAAAAAGGGTAACCGCCTTGGATATGGTAAGGGATTCTATGACAGGTTACTGTCGGGTAAGCGAACGTTTTCTATTGGGCTTGCGTTCTCGTTTCAGCTGCTTGAGAATCTACCACATGACAAGTATGATAAAAGATTGGATGCGATCGCTAGTGAAGATGGCATCCATTACGCTTAGCGGCCTATTGCCCTTCTTGCAATATCTGTCCTGTAATAGTGGTCGTTTTCTCCCCATCGTATTTTCCTGACCGCGAAATATGCATTGTCTATTGCCCTTTTTGCATCCTCTCCAAGAGCCGTTACGGCTAAAACCCTTCCCCCATTAGTCACGATCCTGCCCTGCGAGTCCCTTGCTGTCCCAGCATGAAAAACCATGACATGTGGCCCAAATTCAGAGTTAAGACCCTCTATGACTTTGCCCTTTTCGTAACTGCCCGGATATCCCCTTGCGGCCATTATCACACACACGGCAGTCTGGTTCTTCCATTCGATCTGCGACATTGACTCGAGTCGCCCGTCTACTGCTGCATTGACGTACTCATAAAGATCAGGCTTCATTCTCATCATTATGGGTTGGCACTCTGGATCGCCCATTCTTACATTGAATTCAAGCACGTAGAGTTTTTTTGTACTTTCATCAATCATTATGCCGGCATAGAGAAAGCCCTTGAACGGCGTGCCACGGTTTCCCATTGCAACCATAGCTCGTTGCATCACATCCTTTACTATCTTTTCATGAAGACCGCTGTCAATCACTGGTGTAGGGGAATAGGCTCCCATGCCACCTGTGTTGGAACCTTTGTCGTCATCACATACCCGCTTGTGATCTTGGCTTGGAGCAAGAGGCATTATTGTTTTGCCATCGCACAGAGCAATGAAGGATACCTCTTCACCAGAAAGCCGCTCTTCAATGACTACTTTAGTTCCTGCAGCGCCAAACTCCTTCTTGATCATCATGCTGTCAATCGCTGCGATAGCTTGGTCGGCGCCATCACACACTATTACGCCTTTGCCTGCTGCAAGCCCATCAGCCTTGATTACTTGCGGCCTGCTCTGTCTGATAACATAGTCCTTGGCCTTTTGTGCATCAGAGAATACTGCAAATTCGGGAGTCCGGATAGCTGCATCATGCATGAATTCTTTGGCAAAAGCCTTGCTGGTTTCAAGTCTCGCCGGCTCTTTCCTAGGCCCAAAAATGCGCAGACCCTCTTTTTCGAAGGCATCAACAATTCCAAGCGAGAGAGGCTCTTCAGGACCCACAACAGTTAGCAGGTTGTTTTGGCGCTTTGCGAATGACACCAATTTATCGATGTCATTGTGTTTGATACCGATATTTTCAGATGTACCCCCATTGCCTGGAGCAAAATAGATCTTGCTTACGTGTTTGCTCTGTGCAATCTTCCAACCAAGAGCGTGCTCTCTGCTCCCAAAACCAACAATTAGAACGTTGTCAGATGCCATAACGATGCCAAAAAACAGTCGGCTAATAAACTTTTGATTATGATTCTCTTACTTTTTTCGTTTCCCCTTTTAAGCAATATGCGTGTCTACTGTTCATGGGCTCAGAGCAGGCTGCATCTGACAGAGGGCGCGCTCGACGAGGCCTTGCGTCTGCCAACGAAGAGACGAGGCAACGAGTAGCACGGAAAGGTGGTATTGCGCCGCACCAGAAGAGGGGCCTGGCGGCGGCAAATTCGGACACGAGACTAAGGGTTGCGAAGGCAGGTGGAGAAGCACGCGCAAACGATAGAGAAGGTCTCAGTGAGGCCGGGAGGCGGGGCGGCGAAGTCGTTAAGGAGCGCTACGGCGCAGAATTTTATCGAGAAATAGGAGAAAAGGGCGGCGGAGCTGTTAAGGAGCGCTACGGCGCAGAATTTTACAGTGAGATTGGCAAGCGGGGCGGTGAGACTGTCAAGCAGGAGCGCGGAGCAGAATACTATAGCACTATTGGAAGAAAGGGTGGTGAAGCAAGGACAACATTAGAAAAGCCTGAAGTTCGTCATAATCAGCAGCAGCCGCCATCTGATGCTGCGCAGACAAGTACTACCAATACTAAAGTATCAACTACGGCCTAGGACACTTATGTTATCATCTGCTACTGCCTGCAATAGGTGAATATAATCACTATCATTAAACTCAATAGCTGTGACTGCTCTTTGTTGTATAGTTTTTCTGACACTCTTTAAATGGTAGCAATCCTGTCCGCCTGACAGAGTAGTAAAATAAAAGTCCTTGCAGGAGCAAAAGCCAAGTTCGGGATCTGTCCAATATTCATTATCTCTACCTATGACAACCCATAATTTTTTGCCACTTGGCAGAAACAACATCTGCTTGACACTCCCTGACCTTACTGTATAGTCTACTCTCGACTGCACGACTAACTTATTTGCCTGATCGGCGGTATAAAAAGTGTGAAGATACGACCTATTCATCCTCATCCTGCCATATTGCTAGAAGATGAAAGTAGAAAATACATTACAGTATCGGATTTGCATATCGGGCTTGAAGCAGACCTGTTAGCAAAGGGAATAACCGTTAGCTCAAGCCTTGTCTCTGATATGGTTGCTGAACTATTAGATCTTGTCCAGTCAGAGCATGCAGATGGCATCATACTGCTAGGCGACATCAAGCACACGGTTGGCTCAATAAGCAGACAAGAGTGGGATACTGTGCCACTATTCTTGAATCAGCTATCAGCCAAGACGGATGTCTATCTTGTGCCGGGCAATCACGATAGCAACATCGGACAACTGGTTCCAATGAATGTAAACATGATAACCAGCAAGGGCATGATGCTTGACGATACGCTTTTGGTGCACGGCCACAGTATGCCTTCTGATGTCAGAGGACATGTCAAGCGAATAGTAATGGGGCATGTACATCCTGTATTTTTAAAAAAAGGCAGTGTGATAAACGGCAAGCGTGTATGGCTATATATACAGGCAAGAAAGGAAGATATTTTTGCAGAGAAGGGAATACTTGACATTATAGTAGTACCAACCTTTAATCCATATCTTTATGCCACTGGCGAAAAGCTATATCATAAGTCCTTTTCGCCCATACTCACAAGAGTAATGCATCATGGCGTGAAGAAGTGCATCGTTGTTACGCTTGACGGCTCTATTGTAGGCGATGCAGCACTCCTTCCACGCATTTTATAAAATGAATCTCCCTCTTATGTCGCACAGTGGTATCCTCGATGAAAGAAACCGAACCCATGGCATAAATGGTTCTGTTAACCAGAGTCAACCATAGGTATATACCTATAAGGCCATAATCGAATTTTTTCTAGCACTTGTAGTTACTCGAGCTCGATGTAACTTTTAAGCGGCATTATGGTAGGGGTGTTATCACGCAGCCACTGGAGGGTCTTGATGAATGAACTCGCTGCTTCAAATGTCGTTAAGACAGGTATGCCCATTTCAACTGCTTTTCTTCTTATCTGGTACTCGTCATAGAGCATGCCCACATACTTTTCAATCGTAGACGTGGCTGGAATGTTTATGATAAAGTTGATCTTGCGTTCATACAATAAGTCGGCGATATTGGGCTTGCGATCCGGCTCACTTATCTTGTAGACTAGTTGTATGTCATTAAAGTTATTGTTCTTTATGAATTCTGCTGTGTGCTCTGTAGCCATAATTCGGTAGTTCATGGACGTAATGAGCGATATTATAGGTAGCAATTTCTCTTTGTTCTTTTGTCCACCCACGGTTATTAGTGCCGATCCTGACAGTGGTAGAGAATAACCGGCCGCCATGTATGCTTTGGACAATGCATCATAGAAACTATTGCCAAAGCATGCAACTTCGCCAGTTGACTGCATCTCTACTCCAAGCACCACATCTGAACCTTCAAGCTGCATAAACGAGAACTGAGGCACTTTAATCCCAAAGCCCGTAGTTTTGAGCCACAGGTCCTTAACAGTAGGCGGAAGCGACTTGCCAATCATTGCTTTTGCAGCGAGGTTGATAAGATTATAGCCTACGAACTTGGACACAAAAGGCATAGAGCGCGATGCCCTAACATTTGCCTCTATCACCAGTACTTCTTCGTCCTTGACCAGATATTGGATGTTAAAGGGGCCTTTGACATTGAGAGCCTTGCCTATCCTGACGCTGTAGTCTGTGATAGTATCGATTGTATTCCTATCGAGCCGCCAAGGAGGTATACTCATTATCGCGTCGCCAGAGTGGACACCCGCATTGTCTATGTGTTCAATAATGGCGCCGATGATAACTTCGTTGCTGTCTGATACTGCATCTACTTCGACCTCTGCAGCGTCTTGGAGGAATTTGCTAATGACAACTGGATGATCTGGGCTGATGTTTGTTGCGTCAGTCAGAAAGCCCTCTAGCTGCTGCTCGCCCCATACTACCTTCATTGCTGCACCGGAAAGTACATAGGATGGTCTGACAAGCACAGGGTAGCCGACAGTGTCTGCAAATTCCTTAGCTTCTTCAAGTGAGGTGAATTTTCTCCATGCTGGCTGCTTTATCTTAAGTAAATCGAGCAACTGTCCGAACTTGGCCCTGTCTTCCGCCTTGTCAACATTTTCGCTGCTAGTACCGACAATATTCATACCACATTTTGCCAACTTGGGTGTTAGGTTGTTCGCCGTCTGACCACCGACGCATGTGACCACTCCTGTTGGCCTTTCCTTCTCACAGATGTCTAGCACACGTTCTAGTGTCAACTCTTCAAAGTAGAGCCTGTCGCAGATATCATAGTCCGTTGAGACTGTTTCCGGGTTGCAATTGATGACTGAAATTTCCTTAATCCCATTTTCCTTGAGTCCCCACACTGCATTGACAGTTCCCCAGTCAAATTCGACACTGCTTCCGATTCTGTAGGGGCCAGCGCCAAGCACTATAATCCTACTTTTACTGCTGTCCTTCACTTTGATGTCATCAGTCTCGCCGCCGTACGATAAATAGAGATAGTTGGTCTTGGCTGGCCATTCTGCAGCCAGCGTGTCTATTTGCTTTGCGACAGGCCTGATGTTAAATTTCTGTCGCAGGTTACGAACCTGCATCTCCTCAAGATGGAGGCAGCGCGCCAGCTGCTTGTCCGAAAATCCCATCTTTTTCGCCTTCCTTATGATCTGCTCGTCAAAGCTGTTGGATTTACGGAGGATATTATCTTCCATATCGATTATATTCTTTATTTTGAGCAAAAACCATGGATCTATTCCTGACAATTGATTGATGCGTGAGATGGTCAATCCAGCCTTTATGGACTCAACTACTGCAAATATTATCTCGTCAGTTGGATGTATAAGCGCCTGCTCGATCCTTTCAATATCTTCTGCTGTAGACTGAGACGACAAATTTGCATTTGCGACAAGGCCATCTTTGCCGATGTCGCACATCCTAATCGCCTTTTGCACCACTTCTTCAAAGGTTCTGCCAATGGCCATGACTTCACCAACCGACTTCATTGTGCTGCCAAGCTTGCGCTTAACAAGCTCAAACTTTGAGAAGTCCCATCTCGGCATTTTGAGCACAACATAATCAAGTGATGGCTCAAAGCATGCAGTCGTGGCTTTTGTGATCTTATTAATGAGTTCAGGCAATGAATACCCTAAGGCAATCTTGGCCGCCATGTATGCAAGAGGGTAGCCGGTTGCCTTGCTTGCAAGAGCCGACGAGCGAGAGAGCCTTGCATTTATTTCGATAGCGGCAAACTGTTCTGATGTTGGATCAAGGGCAAACTGGATGTTGCACTCGCCAACAATGCCACAGTAGCTAGTCGCCCTAATAGCAGCTGAGCGCAGCATATGATATTCATAGTTGTTGAGCGTCTGGGATGGCGCGATGACGATGTTATCGCCAGTGTGAACACGCATTGCAAGAACATTTTCCATATTGCATACAACCACACTGTTCCCATTGTAATCGCGCATAACCTCGTACTCAATTTGCTTCCAGTGCCCGACATAACGCTCTATCAAAACTTGATGAACCATGCTGAGATTAAGACCTCTCTGTACAATTTCCTGCAATTCGTACTCGTTGTGTGCGACGCCGCCACCCCTGCCGCCCAACGTGTACGCTACTCTAATGATGACCGGGTAGCCAATGTCTTTGGCTGCCCTAAAGGCTTCCTGCAATGAATTAACTGCAAAACTCTGTAACACTGGCACTTCACTCTTTATCATGGCTTCCTTGAACTGCTGTCTGTCTTCAGTGATGTTGATTCCTCTGATAGGAGTGCCAAGAACCGTTATGCCATATTTTTGGAGGATGCCCTGCTCGTGCAGTGAGACACCACAGTTGAGGGCTGTCTGGCCTCCAAAGCCTAACATTATTGAATCAGGCCGCTCTGCCTCGATAACCCTCTCCACGTAGTTCGTATTTATTGGAAGAGGGTACACTTTGTCTGCAAAGCGCGTGTCAGTCTGGATAGTCGCAATGTTAGGATTTATTAGGATGCTCTTTATTTCCTCCTCGGCAAGTGCCTTGAGGCATTGGGAACCGGAGTAGTCAAATTTGCGGCCAGTTATTATTGCTGGCTTTCGCCTGCCTCTCCAATCTTGATTGCCCCGCTTCCGAGGACAAGAACTTTCTTTATTGTTTCATTTCTCGGCGATCTTTCTCCCTCCTATTTTTTTTATTTATTACAAATTTTTTCAAAGGCTTTGGAGTTTTTTTCACAGACTGCAGCTCTGCAGCTTCTGTTGGATCTGCTTCGTCCCTCATACCGTTGGCAATAATTTCTCTAAATCTGTCAAACACAAACATACAATCATAGGGGCCCGGCGATGCTTCGGGATGAAACTGGACAGCAATTATTGGTTTGCTCTTGTGCTCAAACCCTTCAACTGTATTGTCGTCAGCATTTGAGAACCAAACCTTAAAGCCCGTCTTGCCAAGGCTCTTTGGGTCAATCCCGTAGCCATGGTTCTGGCTAGTCACGTACACCTGGTTGTCGCGCAAATTCAAGCATGGCTTATTCTGACCTCTGTGGCCGAATCTTAACTTGTAAGTGTTGGCGCCGCCTGCAAGCGCAAGGATTTGGTTGCCAAGACAGATGCCGAGAGTCGGAGTAGACATATTGATCAACTTTGAAGCAGTCTTGATAGTACTAGTGCAGACCTTGGGGTCGCCTGGTCCATTGCTTATCACCACCCCCTTTGGGTTATATGACATCGTCTGCTCATACGTTGCATGCCAGGGCAGCCGGACAACCCTATAGCCCGTGCGCATGATATTGCGTATAATGCTATATTTCACACCGGTGTCAAGTACTACGACGCAGTCCTTGCCCTTGTCACCATATTCTTGAGCCCCCTTTGTCGAAACCTCTGGCATAAAATTTAATCCCTCATACCTGGCACTTGCAAGCATCTTCTTCAAGAGGGATTCATTAATGGCATTTTCAGACACAACAATTGCACCCATCATGACTCCATGCTCCCTTAACTTTTTCGTCAGCTCTCTTGTGTCGATATTATAGATCCCTGGCACCTTTTCCTCGTAAAGCCATTGATCGAGTGTCTTTATGCAGCTCCAGTGGCTTGCAATGTCAGATAGATCATGAATAAGCAATCCTTTGATCTGAATCCTATCTGACTCAAAGAACTTGGGCAGACCATACTCGTCCTTTATGTCATAGCTTGGGACCCCATAGTTACCCACAAGCGGATAGGTAAGGCACAATATCTGACCCCTGTAAGAAGGGTCCGTCAGAGTTTCTGTATATCCGACCATGCCGGTGTTGAACACTACTTCGCCAGCAATTCCTGATGGATAGCCAAAGCCAATGCCATCAAAAACAGTACCGTCTTCTAGCATCAGCTTGGCAGCATATCCTGTGTATGTCTGTTTAAGTGTAGGAATTTTTTGAACCCTTACCAACTGTCAAGATTAGCAAATTTAAGTTT
>JAICPK010000069.1 GCA_025929855.1 Nitrososphaera sp. | reverse complement strand
TACCAAGGGTTGTTCAGATAACTCTTCAATACATGACGCTTAGCTATGTTCAAATTTTCCAGCTAATCTTTTTAAAATCTTTTTAGTTGCCGCCGTAGCCTCAGCGTGGTCCTCAGAGGAGTATAAGGCACCTGAAATACAGAAAATGTTCCTCCTGGAGAACCTTCAGCTCGCTTATAGGACGAGATTGCCACGTGGCATAAAAAGTAAATTCATATAGAAAATATAGCTATGTTCTACATCAACTCCGCTAATGATGATCGAGAAATGCTAAAGATTAAAAGTGGCTTTATACGCTTTGAGCGTGTTTAAAGATAAATGGTAAACCAGAACCAATTGCTAGAATTGGTGAAAAGGGCGCGAGAAGGAGCTACAAACCGTAACTTTACTCAGTCTGCAGAATTGACAGTTGTTCTCAAGGATATTGATACAAAGAAAGGATTTAGCCTCAATGAGGTAGTAGCCATTCCTCACAATTCAAGCAAGAAGCCAAGCGTCTGCGTAATTGCGACAGGAGACATGGGCAGTAGAGCCCGCAATGCAGGCGTAGATGCGATTATGGACCCGGCCGAGCTTGATCGACTTGGCACCAACAGACGCGAAGCACGTAAGATCGTAAGGGCACATGACTTTTTCCTAGCTGATACTGCTCAGATGGCCACGATTGGTCGATCACTTGGACAGTTTTTGGGTCCAAAGGGCAAGATGCCAACTCCACTTCCTTACGGGGCACCTGTAGACTCTATTGCAGCCCGTTTTAAAAAATCTGTCAGAGTGAGGTCAAAAAACCAACTCAATGTCTCTGCCAAGATAGGAGACGAGAAAATGGATGATAAACAGCTTGCCGAGAATGCAAGCGCAATAATTGCAGCAATTGAGAAAAAGCTGCCGCAAGGCGACAAAAACATCAGAAATGCCATGGTTAAGTTCACCATGGGCAAGGCGTCTAAGCTAAGTGCTCTTAATACTAAGGAGAACAAAGAATAAGCATGTCGCAGAAGACGATGGCGGCAGCACCACCTACTCGCAAACACTACCCTAAGAAGAAGCGGCTTATGTACGAGGAGCTCCAGCGGCTTCCAGCAGAGCATAATGTGATTGCTTTGTCAAAGATGACCAAGGTTCGAGCTGCACAATTAATGATGATTCGCAAAAAGTTCAGAAATGACATCAAGATTAAGATAATCAAGAACAAGGTCGCTATTAGGGCATTTGAAAAGGTGAAGGGAGTCTCAGGCATTGAGAATCTTAGCGAGCAGCTAGAGGACCAGTGCGCTTTAATATTCACAAATATCAACCCCTTCAAGCTCAACTTGATATTCGCACAGAACAAAGTCTTCCTCCCTGCCAAAGGTGGCGACATTGCCACAAAGGAAATTTTCGTTCCATCAGGCAACACCGGGATTACGCCCGGCCCCGTTCTGTCAGAATTCAAGACAGCAAATGTGCCAACTAAGATAGATCAGGGAACAATTTGGGTCAGCAAGGACACACTAGTTGCAAAGCCCGGAGATGTAATTTCGACCCCCCTCGCATCTCTTTTAAGTAAGCTAAATGTCAAGCCGATTGAAGCCGGCATTTCTGTCAACTTTGCGATAGCAGAAGGGCTGCAGTTCAGGGAGCAAGATCTCAGGCTCAACCTCGACGAGTACAAGGAAGAACTTGTCAGGTCATTTGAGCAGGCTCTTGCTTTGGCAACAGAGACCGGCTACATGACACCTGAGACAGTCAAACCGCTCTTAGTCAAAGCACAGCAGCAGGCAAGATCCCTTGTAGCAGAGGCTGGATACCTTACATCTGAGACTGCAGGCTTTGTACTGCCAAAAGCTCAAATGCATGCTCAGGCTATAGCAAACAAGGCAAAGGAAAGGGGCTATACCCCACAATAATTTTCTTCTTCCTCTTCCTCTTCTTCTTTAAAATAAAGATATTAATAGATTGATTTATGGGACGCAGCAGTCACACTACATTGCAAGTGAAGAGGTTGCAACTGCGATATCGTCTCTCTTACATTCTGTTTGAGCCGAAATTTTGGTAATTTGAAATTCTGAGTAGTTGCTGTTATGCAATCAAAACGCTTACACCAATAAAAGTTAGTAGAATGTCAGTCATCAAGGAAGCGTGTTCCTTAATACATGTAGATTCCATGTCCAACATGGATGCATTGTTTTGCTTATATGAAAAGAAAAAATGTAAAAGATTGTGATAGCGAGGCTTAATCTAGCCAAAGAGTGAAGAGAGACCTTCGAGAGCTTCCTCTTCTTTCTTTTCTTCCTCTTTGGGTGGGGCTTCTCCGCCTGGTGTTGATGCTCCTGTTCCGCCCGCGGAGGCAGCAGTAGCAGCACCACCGGCTGCCGGGGCCGCAGCTGCTACGGCAACAGGCGCTGCCTTCAACGCCTCTTCAATGTTCACTTCGCCCAATGCTGCTACTAGAGCCTTTACTCTTACCTCGTCGGGCGTCACGCCAGCGGCCTTGACAACATTCTTAACGCTATCCTCAGTGATATTTTGCTTTAACTTGTGAAGCAGTAAAGCGGCATATACGTATTCCATGAAGAAAGCATCCTCTCAACACCATATTTGAACCTACCGCCCTCACAGCCTCAATTACTTCACCTGGAGTTCTGGATTATTGATATAATTCGTTTACTATACTTTGTTCGCTGTTCCACACGGCATCCCAATAGAACTTGGTCTGTTGCTAGCATGTAGCCGTGCCTCCTGTAGGCAACCAAAGCAGAGCAGATTAAATGCGCTTGTAAATGCTTTTTGCGCTGGTATTATTAACAAAGTGTATTGCCTGCAACTCCAAGTGCTGGCATACAGAGTAACTGCCACACACAATTTCATGGCTGTATTGAAAGCCTGATAGCCTAGTAATAATTCATTTCGTGGCAGTTAATGATTTGGTGGATACGAAATGATAGATAATAGTGGACCGGGTGGGATTTGAACCCACGACCACCTACGTGTCCTCTACCGTAATCGGCATGCAAGGCAGGTATTCTACCAGACTAAACTACCGGCCCACATTAAACTAGCCAAGATTTTGATAATTTAAGTGTTCAATAAGAGTGGCTTTCAACCTTGTGCTGCCGCAGGTGCTTCCACGCGCCAAACTTTTTGGCGCATTTCTCGCAAGAATATTGCATCCGCCTACTGCTGTAACTGGAGTCCTCTTCCAGTATGTTGTAACGGACTAGCCTCTTTGCTATCCTTACCAAACGGCAACAACAATAATTGTGTGCGGTTCTATATATGGATATTTGACTCCTCGTTTAAAAATCAGTCAAGACCTTGTAGCAGGCCGTCAGCCTTCATCTTTTCCGCGTGGGCAGAAATATAGCGCCATATAATGTCAGCTCTTTCGGATTGAAAGTCCCATGGTGCAACCAACACTAAGTCAGCGTCCCTTATCCACATTCTGCGTTTTATCTTGCCACGGATTCTACATGTTCTTACCTTACCATCGGTACATTTTACGATAATGTTGTCGCCGCCGACCAGCTTGATCACACGACCCAGCAACTCCCCCTCTTGGGGTATGACCATTTCTTTCAGTTCTGATTCAGAAAGTACCTTCTTCTTGCCTATTTTAGATCTAAATTATTGTGAACTATTCGGGTTAAAAGTGTACCGGTGTTGATACACAATTAAATAACGCTGACAATTTTGAAATGACCGGGCCGTTAGCTCAGCTTGGAGGAGCGTTCGACTGATAATCGAAAGGCCGAGGGTTCAAATCCCTTACGGCCCACTGTAGTATATCTTATTTCTCTTACCGTTACCTGCAAAATTGGTGTTTTTAAATCTCCCAAAGAACCTCAACAAGAAACACACAGTGGGCCTATGCCACTGGTTTGTGGTGTTAGCTTGGGACGTATTATTCGGTTAATCACTAATCATAACAATAATCATCCTTTAGTCAACAATCAGATATCATGGTTCTGACTGTTCGATGCGAAATACAAAGTAATATCTGGCATCAGGCAAAAATAACAATAAGAAGAACACCGTTTTCTCTCTTGCTTGGGCGATAGTGCTTTTATACCTAGTTGGTTTCAGCTAGGCGCTTGGGCTTTGGTTTGTAGGAACTTGTGTCAACGAGTGGGAGTGCGAGGCTATAATGGCAGTCTCTATAACAAGGGAATGAACTATTGCAGTAGGTGCGCTGTTTATTTCCATAATGAAGGCGCAACCCACTGTTTTTGCTGCGGTAGTAAGCTTAGATACAAATCAAGAGGTGCGAAAAAAAGAAAAGATCAGGAGGAGGTCCTGCAGCATGGGCCAATGAGGAGGATATGAAGGGAAAGAAGCTGTGGAGATCTTCAGTCCGTCTTAATTTGCACTTCAGGTGGGAATTGTAGCTTTTACACTGTTTGATCCTTCTGTTCACATAACAAGTTCAGTCAGGGCGAATACGCCTTTATTATTTACCATAAGCGTTTAAGAAGAAGTGCGCTATAGGTCTGCTCCAGATAGTTAACAAAACCCTCTGACGGAATCTGATGTAAAAGCAGTCGCCTTCATGGAAACTAGAATTTGTTTATCACAGCTCTCAGTCCATGATACTTCTCAGTGACCTCTATTGCTTCTTCTATTTCTGGAAGAGAATACTTGTGTGTAACAATTGCGGAGAGGTCAATCGTTTTTTCTGATGCTATTCTTGCAGCCTCATTCAGCATTTTCGGCGTAGAGCTAAAGGTCCCAGTGATAGAGATCTGATTATAGTGTAGCCAGTTGGAATCCAACAAGAATGTCTGTCCACTTGGCATGCCAGCAAAGACATTTATCTTGGAGTTCCTAGCAGAGACCTTTGTCGCAAGTTCAAATGCTATAGGGTTGCTCGTCGCAATCACTATAACTCCTGCACCTGAAGAAGCTCCAGCAAAATCGAGAACGTCAAGAGCTATATCACGGGAATAAGCAAAGACTGCATCAGCGCCCATTGTCCTTGCCTTTTCCATTCTTAATGGAACCTTGCCGACGACTGCTACTCTAGAGCTTGACAATCTCTTGAACAACTGAAGGTGAATGAGTCCCATGGGTCCGTCCCCAATTATCACAACAGGGCTTTCCTTTGCAACAGGAAGCATGCGAGAGTAGCTGTTCAGACAGCAAGCTAGAGGTTCTAAAAGCGCAGCTTCTTCATCAGTTAGGTTGTCTGGCACTGGCATCAGGCCGCCCATTCTAATCAACTGCTCTGGTATTGTAACATATTGTGCGAAGCCGCCGTCTGACGTAGAGCCTATCTCCCTCAAGTTGATGCAAAGGTTATAATCCCCAATCTTGCAATATGGGCAATTAAGGCAAGGGATCAGGGGGCAAATGGCGACCCTTGAACCCGCATTTATAGTCATGCCGTCACGTGCTATAATATCATTTTGTATTTCTCCACAAAGCTCATGGCCTAAAATTACCGGAGGATGCACCTTTCGATGACCATTTCTAAAGACGCGAGCGTCGTAC
>JAICPK010000080.1 GCA_025929855.1 Nitrososphaera sp. | reverse complement strand
GCCAATTTTATTAGTGACAAGATTGCAGCTCGGCATAACTGCAATAGCAGTTGAAAGGAAATGTTAGCATCAAGCTCAGGGCTTGTGCATTCTTGTTCCCTTAACAAAACAAAATAATCCGTCTCCTCATCATGCATCACCAGTCAGACTGAAGGGGGCTAGGATATAAAGTACAATCTTATATTAGATTATACATATATCACTCAAGGTAATGGTAACCATCAATGCAAGCCGGGAGGTTTCTGCTCCCTTTGACAGGATATGGGACATTGTTGCAGACGTTGACAATGAGCCTCAGTACTGGCATGGTACCAAGACTGTAAAAAATATCAGCAAGACTGGCAACAAGATCGAGCGCGAGGTCACCATTGCGTTTAGAGACTCAAAATGCCGTCAGACAGTCCTGCTCAACCCACAAAAGTCGGTTGAAATAATGATAACAGATGGACCCATTAGGGGCACCAAGACTGTGACACTGAGCCCTTTAGGCAATCTAAAGACAAGGATCGATGTGGTATGGAATATCAAGCTGGCCGGGTTCCTAGGTGTGTTCACAGGAATGGTGAAAAGACACATTGCCGAAGGAACTGAAGAAGCACTTGCCCGCATTGCGAAAGCAGTCGAATAAATAGCCCCCTATTTCTTGCTAGAAGAAGATGATGATGCAATGGAAGAGCTTGCCCTTACAATAACAAACTTGGTATTGGCTGCTATAATGGCGGGCATATTTGGTGTTTGGATGTACTTCCTTACATACATGACCAAGTCATTTAGGCAATCTCCAATGCTTGAATCCTTTGACCGTACGAGGGTAAGCCGCTTACCAAAAGTAAGCGTGATCCTGCCTGCTCGCAACGAAGAACGTTATATTGCACGTTGTCTTGACAGCCTGCTTGGGCAGGATTATACAAACTTTGAAATAATTGCAATCAACGACTCGTCGACCGATGGGACAGGTGAAATAATGAAGGCTTATGCAGCTAATGACTTGCGCGTCATGCACATTGATGCATCGCCTAAACCGGAGGGGTGGACTGGCAAGAACTGGGCATGTTATCAAGGGTATCTGCAGGCTCGAGGAGAACTCTTGATGTTTACAGACGCTGATAGCAAACATTTGCCTTCAACAATGTCTCTTGCAGTTGGGCATCTTATATCAGAGAATCTCGAGGCACTGACTGCTGTTCCTCGACTCATCTGTAACGACTTTTGGACAAAGATGACTCTGCCCGCTCTTGCAACATTTTTGCACACACGCTTTTCTCCAATCCGGGTAAACGACCCAAACACTAAGACCGGCTATTTTTTTGGCAGCTTTTTCATTATCACAAGAAGTACTTATGAGGCAGTCGGCACTCACGAAGGAGTAAAGGAGGAGTTGGTAGAGGACGGAGCACTTGGTGGCAAGGTCAAGGCTAGCAAGTTCAGGATGAAAATGGTCAGAGGCGAGTCCCACATAGATGCGGTATGGGCACGGGATCTTCCAACTTTGTGGCAAGGTCTTCGCCGCTTAATGATACCTGTTTACTATCAAGACAAAGTAGATGCCTATATGATGGCCATGGCTGTATTTTTCATACTGTTTGCACCTTTTGTATTTCTGCCATATCTTCCGATAGTAGCAGCAACCAGCTTTGCTGGAAACACCATATCGCCATCGTTTCAGATACTGTTTGGATTGCAAATGTCAGCCATTGCTTTGATAATGATTACTACTGCAGTGCAATGCCGGCTGGCCGTATTTGAAAGCCCTCTGTATGCATTTGCTGCTCCTTTGAGTGGCGCTCTTATTTCATTGAGCTTTATGTCAGCGATTGCTGACGCAAAGAAGAGGAAAGGTGCTGTTAGCTGGCGTGATAGAGAATATATAGTAAATAAGACTCAAAATCCTCTGTCGTAGAAGAATTAATAAAATAAATATACTATACAAATGAGTGGAACTAAAGGCCTGAAACGGCTGTTCCATCGTGCACCTAATCTATCTAAGGATGTAAAGAATACAGAAATGATGTACGAACGCAAAAACAATAGGGGAAAAATTCAGATAATGGGCGATGTGCTAGGGCTTGCCACCTCTGGAATAAAAAAGACTCATATAATGTACAGAGCGAATCTAAGCTACGAGCAGGTACACCTCTACCTTGGAGAGCTGATCGAAAAGAGGCTGATCGCACAGGATGTGTCTCCTGATGGAGTAGTATATAGGACCACTACAAAGGGAAGGGAATTTCTGCTATACTACACGCGTTTAGTAGAATTTCTTGAAGAAGAACCCGAAGTTGAGTTAAGCACGACACCTTACATCAGCAAATAATCAAACAAAGAATGTTGCATGAGAACAGGGAGAATGGCGAGGCATAAAAAAGACCTGGCAATGAAGCAGTCTAGCTTAAACATAGAGCATGTCCTAAAAGAACAAGAAGCCGAGCAAGAGGCTGTAGAGAATCTTAAAACCTACAAAGGGTTTTGTGTTCGTAGAGACAATTCACGACACATTCATAATACAACCATGGAAGAGGAGGACCAAACCGCTTCCTTCAAGCCTATGGTCTTGGAGTTTATCTCGATCATTTGCGAACATATTCCGCTTTCTATAGAAGCAGCTGGAGGGCGCTATGATTTTAGTAGTAGTAGTAATGGTGTTAGTGGTGTAGAAATTCCGCGCGTAATTGAGCTTCCTAAATCTATGACTATCCAGCGCGTTCGCATACCCCATGGTAGAAGCCAGGAGGACATAGAGACTGTAGGCCGTAGAATACAGATAGCTGTAGCGGATCTGGATGTTCATGAAATTCAAGCAGGAAAGGATGTACTATCTCAGCTATTACCTGTCGGCGGGTGGCACTATGTAAAGAGCAGGCTAAAACTCATTAATTTTGAAAAGGACTGTATTTACGAGGAATATTGCCCCCAGCCATGCCGTATGCCAAGCTGTCCAATATGCATGACAGTAGTAGTAGTCAAGAAGGGAAAAGAAAAACGATTAGAACCTGAGATACAAAAACATGTCCGAAAACGGGAGTCGTTGCAGGTGCGCACCTCATAATTTTTCAGTCGTGCAAAAGATTATTAGAACAATATGCAATAATTTTTCCTACTTTTGAACAAGGCTATTCTAGCCGTGTCAATTATTATGGCCGCTATTGTGATCTTGTTTGTATATTCGCAGTTCAGAGATGTTAATGATTTCCTTAGCAATGTGCCACTTCTGAGTGATCTTGTACAAACAACTACTACAGATGGAAGGAGAGGCCTTAGCGATGATGCCTTTCAGATAGGCCAAGTGGGCATTGTCAAAGCTTCGGATACAGAGCTTAGTCTTACAGATCTTTTCCAGAAGGTAGAAAGCTCAGTTGTTCAAATAACTGACAGCAGTGAAACAGATGTCTTTGAATCCCGGCTCGGATCGGGCTTTGTATATGACGACAATGGTCACATCATTACAAATCATCATGTTGTCAGCGGAGGAGGAGGTAACCGGCTGGACGTAACGTTTCCCGATGGCACTGTATATCGCGCTTCTCTGATAGGTTCAGACCCATCTGCCGATATTGCGGTTCTTTATGTAGAAGAGGTATCAAAGGAAAAACTTCTCCCATTGTCACTAGCAGATTCGTCAAAGGTGAGAGTAGGCGAGCGTGTGGCTGCAATTGGCAATCCCTTTGGGCTTTCTGGTTCCCTAAGTACTGGCATCGTTAGTGGAGTAGGTAGGCAGATCCCTACACAGGAAGAGGAAGGTTTTACGATACCTGATATCATCCAGACTGATGCTCCTATCAATCCCGGCAACTCAGGTGGCCCGCTGCTCAACATGAGGAGTGAGGTGATCGGCATTAATTCTGCCATCTATTCGACGACAGGCCAGTTTGCTGGTGTTGGCTTTGCTATTCCGTCAAACACAATAGCTCAGGTCGTGCCATCGCTTATCACCACAGGATCATACCAGCATCCATGGCTTGGGGTCGCAGGCAGGGATATGACGCCTGGCATAGCTGACCGCCTCGGTCTTGATGAGCCACGCGGCTTTTTGGTTATGGATGTAGTAGCCGGAAGTCCTGCAGAAAAGGCTGGAATCCTAAAAGGTAACCAAGATACAGTCATTGATGGCATACCCATAAGACTTGGGGGCGACGTAATAATTGCGGTCGATAACAATACAGTAAGAAAGATCGACGATCTCTTGGCCTATGTGGAAATGGGAAAGTCGGTAGGTGATGATCTGAAACTAACGATCCTGCGTCAAGGGCAGATAATGGAAGTTATCGCAACTCTAGCGGCCAGGCCTAGCCAGCAAGAATCTCCTTAGAGGTAATATTGTTTATTAGTAATACAAAATAACATTGTATAGTATATGCAAGCAGGCGTTGATAAGAATGCCTGACTATGAAACAACAGCTAGGCCGCCATAATCTTATATGAACGGAGCCTGGAGGTGCGTCTAGATGTACAAGCAGTAGTCGAGGAGCCTGGAGGTAGAGATCTGATTCAAGGGTGCACACCGTTCCCAACACCTCCTGAGGTTGCTGATTATTTTGACCCAGTGACAGGCACATCTGCCCCTTGCCCATGAGACTAATCAGTTGCCAATAAAGTTCTTAGAACCCTCCCTTGATTGGCTGTAAGAGAGAAAAATAATATCTAGAAAGAAGAATGTCGTCGTCCCCTTCCGACTACTCTTTTATTCACACACATTTGGCTCATATAACTGATATCACAAAATTCTTTTTCTTTCTCTCCATATTATGTTACCAATTGGAGAAACATAGTAGCTCAAATCTCATCCATTACTGAAATTGTAGTTGAAGAAAAGGGATATTAGAGCAAACGCTAACAAGTACTAATAACAATAAAATCTCTCAAGGGAG
>JAICPK010000091.1 GCA_025929855.1 Nitrososphaera sp. | reverse complement strand
ATCTTTGGCTCTGAAAATTTCAGAAACGAAATAATAGTAAAGCGTGGCCGTAGAAAGAACTTGCAGTATCAATTTAATTCAATAGATAGAATGCACGCTGCCCATGACACTATACTGTGGTATTCCAAGTTGGCAGATACCAAATTCCAGCCTCCACTTGCAAAGTACCACTCAAAAGCAAAGTGGATGGGTTTTTGGAGCAACGTAGACAGACCCACAATGCGTTATAAGATCTTTGGCTCCAAGCCTGCAAGGGGACAATGGAAGTGGGCAAAAGAAAGGGCGCTAAAAGCAATTGGAAATTATCAGATATATGAGAACAAATTCTCTCACATGGTGCTTGAAGAATACTGGCAAGCTACCAGCAAAAAACTAGAGTTTGTCAGAAAGCTCTCACACAGGAAATACCCCGAGTATTGGATCCCTCCAAAGACACACAGGATAATCGATAACGTCTGGCTCGATATTGAAGCGTACAATTATTCTACGGGCTATGGCACTGAAAAGCACACCCAACTTCTAGAACGCATAATCAGCCAGTTTTCAAAACCTGATGATCTTATTGCTGACTTTTTCTGCGGCTCGGGCACCACACTTACAGTTGCAGAAAAGCTTAGCCGTCGCTGGATCGGATGTGATTCGTCGCTGGCAGCAATAGTAGTTACGAAAGATAGGCTGGCAGGTAATTTTATCACAGTCGATATACATTAATTAAACAGAAGTACAACCGATCTACTTGTGAAAGCGCAGTCTGCTAGTGACTATGAAGTCTTGCTCAAGAGGCTGCAGGATAAACTGGGCAATACTGCCAAGAAGGCAAGGTCAAGGCTTGAAATTCCGACCCCCCAGATAATCTGGGTTGGCAAGAATACTATTTTCCGCAACTTCATGGACTTTCCGAAGGCGCTACGGAGGGATCCTGAAAAATTCCTTTTGTATCTTAACAAAGAGCTTGCTTCTGCTGGTTACATAACTGGCGAACGCGTGGTATTTTTGGGCCATAAGACACTCTCATCATTTCAGGCGCTCATTGACAGATACATCAAGGACTACGTTCAATGTCCAGTATGTGGGAGCCCTGATACCCATACTGAAAAGAGCAAGCCAAAGGTCGCATTTTTGATCTGCGAGGCCTGTGGCGCCAAGTCATCGATAAAGGGCAACTATGCCTAGATCTAGGTCTGACCCGTCTACAAGAAATCGTAATTGTAAAAAGAGCATTATCCAAGCCCGAACAACAACAACAAACGTGTCATTTTGGTATGACGGCTTGATCGATGCAGTCATCTCATAAGCTTAACTGCCTTTTCTAGCCTACATAGTTACTGCTTGCAACATCCCTATCGATGAGTGAAGATTTTTTTAGGATGATAGATTCTCATTCAGCATAAGGGCCAACAGCGCAGCCCTTAACTCCTTTCCATAAGATGCTTGCTTAAAATATATTGCATTTTTAGTATGATCAATTGACTGTGAAATTTCATCCACCCTTGGCAAGGGGTGCATGACTGCAATGTCGGACTTGGACTTTGCCAATGTATTTTCATCTATTGTATAGGTCCCTTTGACCTTTTCATACTCTTGCACATCTGGGAAGCGCTCACGCTGTATTCTCGTAACGTAAATGACGTCGGTCTCTGGCAAGACTTCGTCAAGCTTGCTGTGTTCCTTTATCTTTAGCTTGTCTTGTATTTCATAGAGCGATTCTTTCCTTATCCGCAAGGTAGGCGGCGACACAAGATGTATCTCGACCTTATAATTGGCAAGGCCATAGAGCAGTGAATATACAGTTCTTCCATATTTTAGATCGCCTACTATAGCCACAGACAGGTCATCAATCTTACCCTTCTCCTTCAATATAGTATACAAGTCAAGAAGAGCCTGCGTCGGATGCTCTTCGCTTCCACTCCCAGCGTTTATGATAGGGTTTTGTGACAGCTCAGCTGCAAACCTACTAGAGCCATCCAGAGGATGACGGAGTAGGATGACGTCTGAATATAGATCAACAACTCTTATTGTATCAGCAAGGCTCTCACCCTTTTCCACAGAAGACGACTTCAAATCAGATATGCCGATTGAGCTTCCTCCCAGTGACGCCATCGCAGCTTCAAAGCTCATCCTCGTTCTAGTGGAAGGCTCATAGAAGATGTAGCCAAGAGTCCTTCCCTTGCCAAGCTCACCTCGCTGGCTATGCTTGAGGCGGCTTATACTATCGGTGGCGTCGAAGACAAACTCCAAGTCGTCCTTGGCAAAATCCTTTATCGAAACAATGTCTCTGTCGTAGAAGGGATTAGGCATGGCTAGTACCTTACCACAAGTAGGCTATAATAAACACTATGACCTTGAACTTCCTTGATTTTTATACTCAAAGTTGCTGTCTTTTCTTGACATGATCCATCCAGCACTTTGCTCTATCTAAGTACAATGTGTTTGCGCTCCAGGTAAGGCATTACACAACTTTTGATTTCTGTGAACAGCGTATATTATATATGATAATATCCTCGCTTCCTCTTCTTATATGGCAGATCGCAATCATGGATTGATCACTCATTATTACAAAGATGTAGAGCTAGAATAACGAAGGTTTGTGTATGGTGAAACATTGTCCATTGAAGAGATAGTTGACCGAATACCTAGACAAGTCTGGATAGTCTCACTACTGTAGGAGCATTAAAAAATTATGAGGAAACCGAAAGCTTGGAAGCTAGCTGCTCTTGATATTAGGATCTCTAGATCTCATCATAGAGAATATGGATCAATCGCTAGCGCTAGGTTCATATCCTTTATTTTCCGAGTCCTTCTACATCATATTGGCGATATATCGCTATACAGTATACAAGAGCCCCAATATCGGCATATTTGTCAAGGCAAATGACAGCATCATCTTAGTACCATACGGTTTTGCCGAGACAAAGACAGAAAAGCTTGCCGACTACCTACAGGTAAGCGAAGTGTATGCTTCCATAGCAGGCACTCGGCTCCTTGGCCCTATGACAGTGATGAACAATAATGGTATGCTGTTGCCTCCAATAGCGTCTGATGAGGAAGTCCAGATGCTAAAGCAGTCAAGTCACCTCAACGTTGAGCGGGTAAAAAGCAAGTTCACTGCTATAGGCAACCTAATTGCAACAAACGATAATGGCGCAATAGTATCACCCCTCTTCAAGGGGGAGACAGACCGTCAGGTGCAGGATGTACTCGGTGTCCCAACCAACCCTATGACTGTAGGGGGCTTTGTTCAAACAGGAACAATGATTGTCGCCACTAATGGCGGTGCAGGCGTCCACCCCAAGGCCACAGAGGATGAGATAAAGGAAATTTCAGAAATATTGCAAGTACCAGCAGAGCCGGTAACAGTGAATGGAGGAGTGCCCTTTCTGTCATCAGGCATTGTAGCAAACATGAAGTCAGTCGTTGTAGGCAACCTTACAAGTGGGCCTGAGCTAATTATGTTAAGTAGGATCTTCAAAGCATGATCGTTGAAATCCTCTGTATAGGCAACGAGCTTCTATCAGGAATCACAGTCAACACCAATGCATACTGGCTTTGCAGCGAGATTTCAAATGTCGGGGGTATTGTAAGAAGAGTGACGGTTGTGCGCGATGATCTTGGTGAAATTTCCTCTGCAGCAAGAGAATCACTTGCAAGAAAGCCCAATATCTTGATAACTACAGGGGGCCTTGGTGCGACCTATGACGATATGACTCTTGAAGGCCTAGCAGCAGCACTTGGTAAGAAAGTTGTGCTAGATAGTAGAGCCGTCAAAATGCTCAAGAAAAGCTATGCAAGGCACAAACTTCATTATGAGCTAACGGAGTCGCAGCTAAAGATGGCCACTATACCGGAGGGTTGCACCCCAATTCAGAATCCTGTAGGGAGTGCTCCTGCGATCATGGAGCAGGCCTGCAGCATATCGATCTTTTGTCTGCCCGGAGTACCGTCAGAGATGAAAGCAATATTCGAAGAGTATATCCTGCCACGGATAAAGAAGAACGTAGGTAAGTTTGTTGCAGAGGAGCTCAACTATAATACAAGAGGCCTCACTGAACCCATGATCGCTCCCGTGTTGATAGAAATAGTCAAATCTCACCCAAAGAACATGATCTATCTCAAGACGCATCCACGCGGCTACTACAGGAAAAAGACGCCTCAGTTAAAGATACAGATGATATCACGCGGCGACAATGAAACCGAGGTGAAGAATAGACTTGCTGCGATATCAAAAGTTATGGAAAAAGAAATTTTAAAAAGAGGCGGCATGATATGCTGATGTTTTTAATTGCTGGGGCAGTAGGAGGAGCCACTAGTGCATTCTATCTTGCCTACAACTACCATCCACTACTGCTAAATGGTGCGATACATGGCGGAATTTTTGTTTCACCGCTTGTCGCTATGTATTTTGTTAAGAAATTGAATGTGCGTACAACTGGCTTGTATTTGGCTGGCGCATTACCGGTGCATCTTGCAATACATTTTACGATAATAGGTGACCTTGCTCAGCTGATT
>JAICPK010000117.1 GCA_025929855.1 Nitrososphaera sp. | reverse complement strand
ATCTTCTTTTTAACGCCAACTTGGTACAAAAAGACCTAGTTGTACTCAAGTTCAAACTCTTATGTGCGGCATTTATAGGATCAAATTTTTTTTGGATACAACTTTTACGCTTTTTTTGTCTTCTCTTACTCAACTAGCTCTAACACCCATTGCATACCCCATCATGTAGGCATATGCCAATGTTGCTTTTTCCCCTGTCAACAAAAACCATGTTGTAGGTAGCTTTAAAAAACCCTATCGCATATCTCCCCAAGGTCGCTTGGAGAAGACAAATCCACCTAATTCAAAAAGATAGGCATATGACTATTCTCTTAAATATTATATCTTTGCATTGTTTTTGTAGGGTGTAGCGTGTCAGCTGATCCTGCAGTCAGGGAGCTAGAGTGGTACCTGCGTGACCACCTATTTAGGCAATCAAACGCTGGCAAGACCTTATTTAGAAGAGAATTCCTGCCACAGGAAATGGTGGCCCTCTATCTAAGATACAGAAACTCCGATCCTGACCAGTTATCAAACATCATGACCTCTGTGATTGAAATCCTAACTGCAAGAAAGGTTGTGACGCAGGATAGCAACGAGCTGAAGCTGTTAGGCAGGATGAGACGACTGCAATGCGTAAAATGTTTCTATGTCAATTACCTAACAGAGGTTGAGTCTAGAGTGTGCCTTCGGTGCCAACACAGTGAGCTACAAGACTTTCCAAATAAGAAAGCGGCATAAGCATCTCGACCTTATTAATAACCATCTCCTGCTGTAACCTGAACTTGGGTATCTGAATAAAAAGTTGGTGTGTCTCAGCAAAGAAATAATTGAATTTAATGCTGGTTAGAATGTTTTGGTTTAGGTTTCTTACCCTAAGGTATTTGCTTTTGATTATAAAAGAATCTCTTTAGATTTTTTGATTCACCTATGTAGGCTAAGGTCTCTGATGGTCCAGAAAGCTTGATATGAACTTTAGCAAGGTCCTCTAAGTGTAGTGCAGCTGCAAAGCAGGAAAAAGTGGACAGTCAACGGCACGTCAAGAATTAAGCCAGCTCAAGAGACTTTGAAGAAGGTAATGCCCCTATCAAAAAAGATAGGTGTTACCAGACTTGCCGATATTACTGACATGGATATCCTGCGTATCCCAAATTATTCTGCTGTAGTACCTGGCACTGAGGATTATATCTGGGTCTACAGCGGCAAGGGCCCAACAAAGGGGCACGCAATGGCAAGTGCCCTAATGGAAAGTATTGAACGCTACTCTTCCCTGCCGTCAGGCTGGCGGGGCAAATTTGTCAGGTCAAGCTATTCTGAGCTGTCTCAGGCCTACAATGTGTTGCATCCTGACAAGATAGTAGAGCCAGTAAGGTTTCTGTACCGCACCGACATGATGATGGATTGGCTACCTGGCTATGACCTTGTGAATGGCGAGGAAATAATGGTGCCTGCATCCATTGCATTGTTTCGATATACACCGCCTCCACCTGCTGTCAATCCGTTTGCATACTTTCATACAAACGGACTTGCATCTGGCAATGTAATAGAAGAGGCAGTCTGTCATGCCCTGTGCGAGGTTATAGAGCGAGATGCAATGAGCCTGGCAGACCTACGGGCAAGCGCTATTCCATTCCACATCTTGCGTACAATTGTGCATTCCCTAAATGCTGTGGCATTTTCAGTGTCCCCTATTTTAGCTGACAAATTTGTAGATGACCCAAGCATATTCCCTGATGTCGACATTTCAGAAATTGACTTTGGGCCTGTCAAGAACTTAGTCAAAAAGTTCAAACAGGCAGGCATTTCGCTTATGGTAAAGGATATTACCTCCGACATTGGCATTCCGACATTTAATGCAAGTAGTGTGGAGTGGATCAGCCACGACTACGGCTACCTTGCAGAGGGACATGGGACACATCCTGATGCGAGGATAGCCCTCCTCCGCGCAATCACAGAAGTATCACAGACAAGGGCTGCAAATATTCAGGGCGCAAGAGATGATCTGCGGAAGATCAAGTATAGCGATGAGAACACCGACGATAGACGTGCTTGGCAGTTTATGCCCTCAACAAAAAAGATCAAATTCCCAGAAGTACCAACATTCTTTAACGAAGATATTCTCGACGATATCAATTTGATCCTCTTACGCCTAAAAAGTGTAGGATTGAATCAGGTAATAATTGTTAACCTAACAAATCCGGATATTGGAATTCCGGTGGTTAGGGCAATAGTGCCAGGTCTTGAGACCTTCAAGATAACAAAGTCAGTTATGGGCATGCGAGCAAGGGCGTGTTTTAAGCAATGGGCAAGCCGATAATATTTCTAGGACCCTCGCTGAGCCGTGAAAAGGCAAGGAAAATCTTTGACGCAGACTACAGGCCACCTGCAAGAAAAGGAGACTTTTTGCGGCTGGCTGCAGATTTTGCTGCAGTAGAGATGACGGTTGGGTTTATCGATGGTGTGTTCCTGCAGGACTATCCCCCCACTCCGATTGAAGTGTACCATCTGGCAAGAAAAAATGGTGTGCTATTAGCCGGTGCAGCAAGCCTAGGTGCACTGAGGGCAGTCGAGCTTGAAAAGTTTGGCATGATAGGAATTGGCAAGATATTTCAGCTCTACAAGATGGGCAAGCTTGATGCAGATGACGAAGTGGCAGTCACATTTGTCTCGGAGGAGGGTGGTGACTATCGTCTACAATCTGAGGCTATGATAGACATACGGTATAACCTATACCTTGCACACAAAAAAGAAGTCATCAGCGAAAAGGCAAAAAGCGTGCTAGTCAAACTGGCAAAAGAGATTTACTTTCCCAACCGAAAATATACTTACATTCTCGAGGAAGCAAAAAATAGGTATCCTGTGCTTGAAAGCGAGATCAACTCTTTTGGCAGATATATTGAGTCAAATAGAAAGAGCCTCAAGGAAATGGATGCAATAAGACTTGTAAAATACCTTAAGGAGCGCTACGACTCTACTGCTAATGCTATTTCGATGCAATAGCTACATTTATCTGATTGACGAGGTTTGATATGCTGACAGGTTTTCTGATAAACGCCTTGACATCTATTGTGGGAAACATCTTTCTGAACTCTTCATAATAGATCTGAAACGCGGTCAGGAAGCAGACCTTAACACCTGTGTCCCTTTTCTTCACCTGTCTGTACAGGTCAAAGCCGTTTATCCTAGGCATTCGGATATCAATTATCATCATGTCATAATGCATGGTTGGAAGCTCGCAAGGGCAGCCTGCGGATCGTTGAAGGTATCTACTGTGAAGCCATTGCGCTCAAAGCCCTTCTTAAGGACATTCGTAATGTCAGGTTCATCATCCACTACGGCTATCCTTTTCATGAGTACATAAAATTTTTGGAGGCATTATTTTACTCCAGTGGTTCCTTTTTTATCCAAAAGATATATTCTTAAACTGTCTCCTCTTTGCTGTAAAGGGTAGTGAAGATCTACACCAAGACAGGCGACAAGGGTGAGACTAGGCT
>JAICPK010000027.1 GCA_025929855.1 Nitrososphaera sp. | reverse complement strand
GTCAAAAAATTCTGCTTCTGATTTTAAGTTGATTCTATACTAAAAATAAAGGGTATAATCCAACTAATTTGATGTTCAGTTTGATCATACAAGGTAATCTTCCTAGGCGATCTGTAGAGTCTGATAAATACAAATATCCTTCTTTTTATTCTCTAGGATATGTCTAAAAAAATCAAGGTTGCACTAGCCGGTATTGGAAACTGTGCTTCTGCACTTATACAGGGTACAAAGTATTATGACGTAAGCGGTAACGGTAAGTCAAATGATTCAAATGATTCAATTGGACTTACTGCATTTGACTTAGGAGGATACGAACCAAAAGACATTGAATTTGTGGCAGCATTTGACGTTATTGATTCAAAAGTAGGAAAAGATCTTTCTGAGGCAATTTTTGCAGGACCTAACAATACAGTAAAGATAGCCGACGTAGAGAATTCGAAGGTAATTGTTGAAAAAGGAGAAGTTTTAGACGGTTTGGGAAACCATTACCGCGGAAAGGTACAGGTCTCTGATAAACCTTCTGCAAACGTGGCCAAGGTCCTGAAAGATAGTGGCGCAGAAATTCTTCTTAATTACTTGCCCGTTGGGAGCAGACAAGGAACAAGATACTATGCTGAAGCCTGCCTTGAAGCAGGTTGCGCCTTTATTAACGCAATTCCCGTGTTTATAGCATCAAACGCGAAATGGCAGCAGGCATTTGAAGATCGTAAATTACCATGCGCTGGTGACGATGTTATGAGCCAGCTTGGTGCCACCGTAGTTCATAAAACACTGGTAAAGCTCTTTGTAGACCGCGGAGTAACCTTAGACCAGACCTACCAGCTAAACATAGGAGGTGACATGGACTTTTACAATATGTTGGACGAGGAGCGGCTAGAGGATAAAAGAGCGAGCAAGACAAGCGCAGTAGCTGCAATGGCACCTTATGATATACCGATGAGGATAGGGCCATCAGACTTTGTACCATTCTTGGATAACGACAAAGTATGCTACATATCCATGAAAGGAAGGTATTTTGGCAATATCCCTGTCGAGCTTGACCTCAAATTAAAAGTAGTTGACGCATACAATAGTGCTGGTGTAATGATAGACGCAGTGAGGGCGACCAAGCTTGCACTTGACAGGGGTATCTCTGGACCACTTGAAAGCGTATCTGCTTACTGCTTCAAACATCCACCTGTGCAGCTACCTTATTCTGTTGCCAAGTCAAACTTCTTAGAATTTGTCGAAGGCAAAAAGGAACGATAGAATTCAATCACTTCCACATTTTCTTTGATCGCTTGTTAGATTTTTATCTCTGCGCCAGCTTTTCGATAACGTCGCTCCATAGTTCTATTGATGATTAAAAAGACGGCTACATCAGATAGACTTTTGCTCACCAGCAATAGGATATAAATGAGTCTTGCCTTAAGCTACATTTCTCCCACAATGTAAATGCGAAAAATATTTTACTAAAAGGATATGAAATGACTGCGACAACGTATAATTAGCTCGCATGAAAACTAACCAGATAGCTACCCTTGGTGCACATAAAAAAGCTAGAAGTCTACGGCTTCAAGTCATTTGGTTTCAAGAATACCGCTGTGCATTTTGAGAGGGGATTAGTTGCTATAACTGGTCCAAACGGCTCAGGCAAGTCTAACATTCTTGATGCAATCATGTTTGCAATAGGGGAGAACAGTCCCAAAAGTCTGAGGGTAGACAAGTTCCAATCGTTGTTCCACGACAGCCATAACAGCAACCACCGCCTTATCCGGGTTAGCCTGACGTTTGACAACACTGACAGAGGTATACCTATCGACTCTGATACAGTCACTTTGACACGTGGAATTGAGGGTCAGAATGGTGAGAGCCAGTATTGGCTTGACGACAAAAAGGTAACCAAGACTGCTATAATGGAGCTTCTTGAAGTAGTGCTGGCAGCTCCAAACAAACTCAATATTGTACAGCAGGGCATGATCACAAGAATCTCTGAATTAAATTCCGAAGAGCGCAGAAGGATAATAGAGGATATAGTCGGTCTCTCCTATTTTGACGAAAAGAAAGCAGAGGCACTTAAGCAGCTGGATGAGGCTGATAGGAGACTTGAGGTTGCATTTGCAAGGATGGGGGAGATTAGAAAGCGCATCGACGAGCTTGAAACAGAGAGGAATGAACATCTAAGATATGACCAGCTTATCGCGGAACTCAAGCGGTTCAAAGCAGTGCAGATATCAAACATTATACGAAACCTGAGGTATAAGCTAGCTACAAGCACCCAGGTCCTTGAATCAAACAACCAAAAGTCATCACATCTTTCAAAGCTAATGGAGAACGCCCAGTTAGAGATTGAAAAGTTCGACGCCGAAAAGTCAAGATTCATTCAACAAGTTGACTCTGCTAACAGAGCTAAGGCGCAGATTGCGATGAGAATATCAGGGCTCGTCCATGACTCGGAGCGGACAAAAGCTATGTTAAGTGAGTTTGAGCGCCGGATAGCTGATATTGAAAGGAGGCTGCCTTCCATTCACACAAGCAAGCAAGCTGCAGTTGAGAGCATAGAAAGTACACGCGCTGAGGTTGACAGACTTAAGAAAGAAATGGAGCAAAAGAGGGCAGCCATCCAAGATCTTAGGATCAAGCTTGCTGCAACCAATAGTGAAGTTGAAAAGATAACCGCCAATATTGCCAAATATGCTGCTTTCAGGGACGCAACGGAAAAGAGACTTGCACGAATGGCATCGCTAAAGAGTCAGATAGAACTTGCTGGGGTCAGAGTCGAAGAAAAAATCAAGACTATCAATTACAAGAAGGACCATAACTATTCCGCCAGCGCTTTGCTCCAATCAGAAATTCTGACTTCAAAAAACCATATAGTACAACTTGAAAGGGCACTTGCGTCTTATGGTGTAAAACTGCATGATGCTGCCAGGCTTTCATCCGAGCTTGCAAACGCGAAAACAAATCTTGAAAAGGAGCTAGCCGGCTCTGCAGACCTGCTGGTGCGTGCAGCGAATCTTGTGAACAAGTTTGAGGAACGGGCCACCATAGCCAAAAACGCCATGAATGAGGATCTTGCTATTGCAGAATTGATGAAAGAAAAAGACAGGTTCAGTATACGCGGTCTTGTGCACGACTTAATAAGATGGAACCATTCCTACGAGCGGCCTGTGCTTGCAGCAGGCTCTGAATGGATGAAAGCATTTGTGGTAAATAACATCACATCAATGATAATGATAGCAGCCTATGCCAAGGAGAAAAAGCTTCCACGTCTTAGAATAATACCACTTGACGTTGTCAGCGGCTTTAAGAAGAAGCAGGAGATGCCCCCTGATGAGACCAATGTAATTGGGAGGCTGTCAGATTTTGTACAGTCTGATTATGACAAATTGCCAGCGTTCTTGTTCTCAGACATACTGCTTGTAAGAAATTCATCTACTGCCTTTATGCTATCAAGGAAGGGCTATAGGACTGTGTCAGTTGATGGTGAGCTGTTCGAACCGGCTGGAGGTTGGATGTCGGTGGACTTTGGAGGAAGAATAACTGATATGACAAAGGCGATAGTTTTTGGCGAGTCCGTCGGAAATCTCCGCACAATGGTAGCAAAGCTCTCTAAGCTGATTGAGGAGAAGAACACAGAGGTCTATGAAATTTCCAAGCGTATAAACGCAGGTGAATCCGAGAAAGTTCAACTAGAGCTTCTTATCAGAGATGTTCAGAGAAGCATTACTAAAGAAAAAGAATCTTTGGAAGCAAAAGAAAAATCAATCTCAGGGCTTATCTTAGATAATCACGCCCTCCAGTCAGAAGCCGACTTACTTATGACAGAGCTTGAGAAATATTCAAGGAGGCTTGCCCTTCTTTCGCCAGCCATAGAAAAGCTATTGTCAAGGCTACAGAGGATAGGTGAAGAGCCATCAAGCAAAAATGAGCTTGCTGATAAGAACATAGTACATAACCAGATAGTAAAAGCAATAGATGTGGCCAATATAGAGCTTGGCCAGACAATGTCGATACTCGGAGGGCTTGAAGCCAAGCTGAAACTTGACATGCAGCATCTGGTCGAAATGAACCAAGAGAATGAACGCCTTTCCCTTGAATTAGAGGAACGCAAATGCCAAATAGAAGACATGTACAAGAAGTCGCAATCACTTGAAGACGAGCTCAAAGGACTAAGGGATCAGGAGCAGCAGATAATTACTTCTTCTGGCAGCGCCTACAGTGTACTGCAAGAATATGAGCGCAAGATAAAAACACTCTCAGAGAGCGAACGCAAAATGTCAAAGGAATACAACTTAATAGAGAGGGAGTCTGCATTGCTTCGAAAAGACATTGCAGATCTGACGTCTGAGGAATCTAGTCAGATAAACAATCTTCTGTCTCTTGGCTACAAGAACCTCCTTGATGAGATGGATGTCGAAACAGCGATCAAAGAGTTAAGTGACGAATATGAGGAAGTCAAGTCAAGGATCAACCTCCGTGCAGACGAGGCTTACGTACAGGTGATGAATGGCTACCGTGGCATGTCAACTAGACGCAACCAGCTTGAAAGCGAGCGTAATTCTATCGTCTCCTTCATTGAGCAAATAGTGAAGGAAAAAGAGAAGGTCTTCATGGAAGCGTTTCAGAAAGTTGACAGCGATATACGCACAACATTTGAGAAAATGACAGGAGGCTTGGCATGGCTCGAGATCGAGAACTCTGAAGATATCTTTTCAAGCGGCGTGATGTTGCTAGTGCAGTTCCCAGGTAAAACTGTCCCCCGTGAATCAACCACGCTGTCAGGTGGCGAAAAGACAATCGCTGCAACTGTGTTCCTGCTAGCTCTCCAGTCGCTCAAACCGTCGCCATTTTACTTGATGGATGAAGTAGACGCACATCTTGATGCCGAGAACACTGATAAGCTGTCAAAGGTGCTGCTCGAGCGCTCAAAGGGTAGTCAGATAATTATGGTCACCTTGAAGGATTCTACTGTGGCCAAAGCTGCCCTTATCTATGGCATCTACCCAAAAGAAGGAGCTTCGCAGGTTGTAAAGTACAAGAATCCTGCACAGTTGGAGCTTGCCCATTAAGCGAAAACAATCTGTAAATACCGAAAAACAGCATGACTAGCTACATTGGGAATTAGCTCGCTGCAGCCCAAAAGGATGTTAATGTTGTCATTTGCAGTCATCACTGCAATAGCGATTGTTGAAGCTGTAGGTGGAATTCTAAGCGACAGCATTTCGCTTGTGAGTGATGCAGTGCATATGTTCACTGATGTGATGGCGATTGGATTGAGTCTTTTTGCAATAACAATGGCGGCAAAAAGCCATTCTGGAGCAATGACGTTTGGTTACCATAGAGCTGAAGTAATGGTTGCACTGGCAAATGGTGTAGCGCTTGCAGCAATTTCACTATGGGTGTTGTATGAAGCATTTCTCCGCGTCATATCTCCCCGCGCAATAGACGCACCGCTTCTGCTAGTGACAGCAGGTATTGGTCTTGCAGGCAACCTAGTAGTGATGTTCTTACTAAAACACCATGCCAGCAAGAGTATCAACATTCAGAGTGCATTCATCCATGTTGTCTACAACACAATATCCTCTATTGCAGTTATCACTACTGGCTTTATTGCTCTTAACACGGGCATCACCATCGTGGATCCGCTTGTCGCCTTTCTGATAGCAGGCCTGGTAGCAAGAAGCGCTTACTCTATAGTGAGAAGAAGCACCCATATACTGTTAGAGGGCGCTCCATCGGAGCTTGATATGCGAGAAATATTGATAACCCTCAAGCAGCTAGATGGCGTGGTGGATGTCCATGATTTGCACATCTGGACAATATCTAGTGGTATGGACGCACTGAGTGGCCACGTTGTCGTACGCGACCAAATGCTGAGTGAGTCAAGCAAACTCTTATCTAAAATAAATACGGTGTTGGCCGAGCGCTACAATATAACCCATACTACTATACAGATGGAACCTGAGCACAAAATATCCTTCAGGCGTAAAATAAAATAAGTAGCAATATTTTTCGCTTTAGCTGGTTGGGCCCTTCCCAAGCAATTTTGCGCTATTAGTTTTTTACAACTCGCTTATGTGGAACTTAGACATACAACCGGTGCATTCATAAATCTCATCGCCGATTGGACCAGACACATTGAACTTCACTATGGTAGTGCATTTAGGGCATCTTCCATCCACTCTGCGAGACTTTCTTGCAGGCCTTACAAGTGTTTTTCTTCTTCTGCTACCCATATCCAGGCAAAAAACTCAAAGCCGTTTTATAAATTAAGATGTACCAATTCCATAACATTCTTACTTTTCTTTTGTCTCTCTCTACTTATATCGTTCCGCAAATGTTCCAGTCTGTTCTATCTATATAATGACATAATTGAAAAGATGTTGGGAGCAGTTTTAGGCAATTTATTAGTATTACTCTAGTTTTTTGTTTAGCTCCGCTAACCTCCTTCCTTTTGGTGTCAAGCGATTGTAGACTAGATAATTTCCCTTTCCTTGTGGCTTGACTCTTTTGCGTTCAATATAACCTTCCTTTTCTGCCTGCAAAATTACATAGTGGAGGTTGTTAGCACCTAACTTCCGGAGCAGTATACGAGTTGGAAGGGCATTCCCCTTTTGGTTGACTAGAATAGACAGCACACGGAGCATCGCTCTGCGCTTCACCAAAAGCTGTAATGTTTTCTTGTCGACTTCCAATAGTGTCAATATATTCCTATTATATAGGAATATATATTAGTTACGTCAATCATATTTGATGCACATGAGCCAGTTGATGTTAAAAGCTTCCTCTTCCTCTTCTATTACTCATTGCAAGTACTGTTGCTAGCATGGTTTTGCTGCTGCTCTAGGCGCCATTGATATATTACTCTCTTGTGATTCTCAGCCAGGATTTTTCATGTACGAAAGAAAATTGGTGTGAGATTCGCAGAATTTCTTGAGTTTTATGTCTTTGAATTGTCTACATGTCAGTTATTGTTATATTGCCTTGCGATGAGCAAAGATGATGTGCTTTTGCCCGAGCATTGCTCAGCCAAGGTTGAAGGAGAGGAATGCCAACTGGCTCCCTCATATATCGTCTCAGTGAGGTCGCACGATGGTGAATACATGGTTGCAGTGGTATGTAACGACCACAAGTATGCACTTGAAACACGGCTGGTTGCAATGCAGGAGGCGAACAAGTTACCGCAGGGCAGGATACACTTTCAGCCCGTCAAGGCGGTGGTCACCGACTGCATAACTCATATCGATGAAGATCATATCGGGCTCAATGATAAGATAAAAGAGTAATGTCAAAGCCTTCGTTAAGACTCTTTTTTTGTGTCATGACCATTGCCTTCATTGTTATCCTTAGGATCTTCCTCTCCTTCTTCATTACCATTTTTCAGCGCCCAAGGAAACCATCTTCCAATTACTCTAGCCCAATCTATCCTGAGCGAAAAATATACAACCACTGCAAGTACTACGGTGCTCACTATTGCTGCTATAATTAATGATGTGGTATCTGCTGTATCTGATGATAATATGTTCTCAACGAAAGGTCTCCCAAGAAAAATAGACCCCCAGACAATTGATTCATTCATCAAGAATTTGCCAGCAAATGTGGCTGTTGCAAATTTCCATGGGTTATACTTGGCAAGCCCTAGTGGGATATAGACAATATCGTCAGGTATTGGAGTAAGAGCCGCTATAAATGCACCAAACCAACCATACCTGCTTACTAGATTTTGTAGAGGACGCATTCTTTTCTTTGTCTTATCGCTCAGAATTTTGCGACCATAATAACTGATAAAAAAGATTATCGTCTTTGCTCCTACTATGCCAAGTGCACTGATAATTGAGATGATGTGTGGATTGAAATTAGTATTAAATGAAGCAGTTATTAAGACGGGAAAATAAGGAATGGGGATAAATGGAATTAAGCTAGACACAAAACTGATGAGGAGTATGCCTACATACCCTAGTTCAGTTCCAAATGGAAACAGAGCTTCCAGTGTTACCATTAGTATGCCCTTGCATATATCGCTGCCTTTTTGCTTTCCCGACCGCAGTAAATGCAGGTAGCCGGTTTGTCATTCTGATTAAATGGTATTACTCGGATGTCTGCACCTGTCTCTTCTTTTATCTTGGATTCGCATTGTTCTTGGCCGCACCAGCCTGCGAGAAGAAAGCCACCCTTTACTTTGATTATAGATTTGAAGCTCTCAAAATCGACAGGTGTGAAGGTGTTCTCGTTGAGAAACTCAGTTGCCTTTGCAAGCAGATTTTCCTGTACCTGCGCCAAAAGCGATATTGTGGTATCTACAAGCTTTTCCTGCTCTGCATGCTTTTTTTCCTTTGCATCACGCCTGACAAATTCAATCTGTCCCTTTTCGATATCCTTTGGTCCAAGGTTGATGCGCAGCGGGACTCCTTTCATCTCCCATTCATTAAACTTCCAACCAGAAGTGTATTCATCTCGGTCATCCATGTGTGCTCTTATGCCGGCGCGCTTTAATTCCAATTCTATTTCCCTTGCCTTTTCCTTGACCATCTTGGCGTTCTTGTCCTTGTGTATAGGCACTATTACTACTTGTATTGGTGCAACCTGTGGTGGCAGAATTAGACCCCTGTCATCACCGTGAACCATTATCACCCCGCCTATCACACGCCAGGAAATTCCCCATGAAGTCTGCCATGCAAAATGCTCCTTGGTATCCTTGCCAAGGTACTTTATCCCAAACGGCTTTGAAAAGTTCTGACTAAGATGATGGGAAGTCCCCATCTGAAGCGCCTTACCTTCAACAGGCATCAACCCTTCAAGGGTCGTCGTGTACTTTGCCCCGACGAACTTGTCGCTGTCGGTCTTGTATCCTGTTATGACTGGTACCGCAAGGTAGTTCTCTATGAAATCCTTGTAAATATTGAGTATGCTCATGACTTCCTGTTCCGCTTCTTCATCGGTGGCATGTACTGTGTGACCTTCCTGCCACAGAAATTCTGAAGTCCTAATCAAGGGTTTAGTCGACTTAATCTCGGCTCGAAGGGCAGAGTTCCAAAAGTTGACCTTGAGTGGCAAATTGCGATAGCTTGTTATCCACTTTGCAAATATCGAATACGCAAGCGTTTCAGATGTGGGCCGGAGTGCAAGCTTTTCATCAAGCTCTTTATCGCCTGCTTTAGTAACCCAGAATACTTCAGGCGTAAAACCTGCAAAGTGAGCCTCTTCTTTTGCCAGCAGGCTTTCAGGTATTAGCACAGGCAAGAAGCCATTTTGGTGGCCAGTCTCTTTGAATCGCTTGTCAAGAATATCTCTTATCGATTCCCAAATTGCATAACCGTAAGGGCGAAGTACAATAAATCCTTTCACAGGAGCATAGTCAGCAAGCGCAGTCTTGAGAACGACTTGGGTGTACCACTCGCTAAAATCTACATTTTTCTTGACTGTTATCCCAACTGATTCTTTCTGAGAATCCACGTTGACATTGGCAAAACGACTAGGATTTATGAAGTTATTGTAAGTGATGTCTTTAGATGATTGGTTCCAAAAATTGCTCTCTCTTTGTGTTATGACAGCTTGCCATTACAATGCTCGTGTGCTAAAATCCAGTGCAAGCCACTGCCAATCCGCTAGCAGCAAAATACTACATAGCTTCCTGTATTTTTGAAATAAATCATAGCATGTCCATGCGTAGGCCTGAAATATTTCAAGTTATTATAGTAAATCCACATATTAACAAAGAT
>JAICPK010000097.1 GCA_025929855.1 Nitrososphaera sp. | reverse complement strand
GGTGCAGTGAGCCATCGACGAAGTTGTCGACCTCTACTGAGGCTGCAATTGAACCCAGCATGATGACCATAATGTATATCTTCTTTAGTCTCTGGATTTCGACTTCTTTTGGTATCAGTGCTGGCATCTGAGCCATAGCAACTTACAACCTTATCGCATATTTTAACTTGCAGTTGAATAATTAACAATTTGCTCTATAAGATAAAGGTTTTCAATAAAGCTAGATGCAAGATTATATACAATTTAGGAGCTAATATTAGAAAAATTACCAATACATGAAGTTAAGCGTTAATGCTAATCATTGATGATAATCTCTTAATTAATACGGCGGCAGCTCAGTCAAATACCTTCTCTTCACAATCTCAGTTTAACTCTGAATCTTCACTGCTGCCATTTACCTTTACGACCTCCTCTTTAATTAATTCTTGTGAGCACCGAAATGTCATGAAATAAAATGAAAAAACACTGAGCTTGTGGATGTGATATATCTATGAGAAAGGCTTATACTCCTCGACAAGCTGTGAGAGTGGGAAGCGCTTCTTGCCTACTATTTTTATGTCAACTCGGGGCTTTTTTTCCTTTGCGACTTCAATTATATTATAACAGTTTTCAAAGAATCCTCGGAACCTGATTGAAGAGGTCGTGCCAGCGTACGCTATTGCTAGCCTCCCAAGGTTCCACATCCAAGGTCTATGCCTGTGACCGCAGAGCACAAGGTCAACTCCTGATTGTAGGCATGCGCGCAGTGTGTCACCAGCGTCAAGAATGATGATCTTGTCAGTGCCGGTATCAGGTATCCCTATCAGATGATGATGCATCGCTACTATTTTGGGCTTGGTCTCTGAATATTTACTGAGTGTCTTTTCCATCCAGAGGTTCTGACGATAGCCTACCTCACCTTCATCTCTGTCAGGCCTAGCAGTGCCCAGTGTGAAGATAGTTGCATCATCGAATTCATAGATCTGCTTTGTGGGAAAGAACTTTTTGAAGTGTAAATATCCAGTATGCCGATAGTCGTGGTTACCGGCAATCACAATCATGTTTGGACATTCAAAACGATTAAGCTCGTCCCTTGCCCTTTCAAATTGAATCATCAGTCCGTCATCTGTCAAGTCTCCAGTTACGAGTATTGCGTCTGGCTTGAGCTTGTTGACCTCATCAACTACGGTGTCAAAGACGCTCTGGACAAAAAGGCCGCCAATATGTATATCTGATATCTGAACTATTTGCAATTACTATTCTTCTTATTATATGCATACATGAAGCTATATAACGCATATACGAAGTAATATTATTAATGCCCCGGCTAGCTTGTTCTACCAGAGACGTCATCACTTGCCAAAGCGCCGGATAAAGGAGGAAAAGCCAAAGAAAAAACTAGGAAAGAAGGAGCTTTTGATAGCTCCTATTGCCATGGGTGCAGCAACACTTATCGCGCTAGTAATCATACCTAACTTTGCGCCGCCGCCCGATCCCACACAGGTATGCCTCAGAGAGCACAATATTGAATCCTTCCAGCTTTATCCACGGATTGAAATAGTTGTTGACGGCAAGCAGCAGATGCTGCCAGATAACGTTGGTCGGCAGCCCAAGGATGGTCAAGATTGTTTACGCCCGATACATACAGATGAAGTAGGCGATGTAGTTCATATTGAATACATCCGACCTATCAGGTTCACCCTTGGCGATTTTATGACCATTTACAATATGAGTAACGCAATTAATGTAGTCGATAACTCTACTGGCACAGACATAGTTCAGACGTTAAACCTCACTAATTATAACATAGAATATTCGTATTTCTCAGAAGCAGGTGAGTTTACCAAAGTAGCAAGGCCTTCTGATATGCCTCCATTCCCTCAGGACAACAAGTTGGTTGCTCGTGTGGATCTGACAAGTAAATAAGATTAAATAGCGAAAAAAGAGGCCACCTCTTTGTTTGGCTAGCAAAAAAACTGCAGCGATAATTAGAGGTGATGGCACCGGACCAGAGCTCGTTGATGCAATGATCAACGTTCTGAAGACTTGTAATTCAGAGGTTGAATTGGTCCTATGTGATGCGGGGTCAGACTGGTGGCAAAAGAATGGAGGCAATTCCTATATTTCTCCGGATGTATGGAAGCTACTTGAAGAGTCGGATGCCTGCTTTAAAGGGCCGACTACCACTCTACCATTGCCAAACGCACCGCGTAGCGTCGCAGTAAGTATACGCCAGAAATTCGAGCTTTACGCCAATATTAGGCCAATCAAGACGTATAAGAATCAGGAAAGGCAGCTTGACTTTGTCTGCGTGCGCGAAGCCACAGAGGGACTGTATGCAGGCATCGAATTCAAGATAAGTGATGATTCTGCAATAGCTATCCGGAAAACTACAAAGAAAGGTTGCGAGCGAATTGTCACTGCAGGCTTCAAGGCTGCCAAGGACAGCGGATTTGGGTCCATATATGCGATAACCAAACGCAATATTCTCAAGGAGACGGATGGCATTTTCTGGGCTGCTGTCGAAAAGATACAAAAACAGTTCAAAGACATACGGGTTGAAGAATACTATATAGATAATATGACACAGCAGCTAGTCAAAAACCCAGAAAGGTTCAACAAGAGTGTACTCCTCAGCACCAACCTTTTCATGGACATCGTATCAGAATGCGCTTCAGGTCATGTGGGATCGATTGGCAACGTATACTCGGGCAACTATGGCGATGATTATGCCATGTTTGAACCGGCGCATGGAAGCGCGCCCAAGTATGCAGGCCAGAACAAGGTTAATCCCGTTGCTACCATACTTTCAGGTGCTTGGATGATAGAATACCTGGGAGAGAAGCAAATTTCCAAGGCAATATTCCAGGCTACAGAAGACGTCATCAATGAGGGCAAATATGTAACATACGACTTGGGTGGAACCACAACTACATCTGAGATGGCAGATCAAATAGCTCTTAAGGCCAGCAATCTGCTGCAGAAAAAATAAAAGAAGTGGTCAAGGGCTCAGCTCGACAATAGAGAGTGTCTCATAGAATAGTCTTTTTTCCTTCACTACCTTCTTGTGCATATTGTTCTCTAAAACCACCTTATCAAGTGCAGAAGAATTGGCAAATGATGAAATGACAATCAGCAGCTTGCCATTTTCTGCGAGGAGGGGCAAGGCCGAATTAATAAAGTGGACCGTTGCTTCTATCCCTGTAGGACCCCCGTGCACAGTAGGATCTACAGTATTATTCTCCTCTTCGTTAGGAAGGTATGGAGGGTTGCTTATTATCAGGTCAAACTTGCCGATACCAAATGCTGACGCTGCGTCGCAGCATACAAGTAAAAGATTTGCTGATGATGCCTTCTTCTGCTTGCAATGTTGCAACGCACGTAGGTCAATATCAGAGCCGGCCACGTAGGTAAAGTTCTTTTGAAGTATATCGAGCAAGAGTCCCGATCCTACTCCTATCTCAAGAGCCCACCTGCCATTATATTGTCTGATGCAATCTGCCAAAAGAAATGTATCGTCAGATGGAGCGTACATTTGATGACATCAGCTCTGCCATTTGGACAACATGCCTTGGTTCAAGCTCATCTATCTTTTTGCTTCCATAGTTCAAATCAATGATGATGCCTATCTCGGCAGCAACAGACGACGCCTTCTTGTGACGCCTTGAGAAGAGGAGGTTGATATTTCTTACCACCTCTCTTGTAATAGTGTTGACAGGAATAATCCTGATGATTGAGGATTCTACCTTAGGTTTCGGCTCAAATGATTCCCTTCTAACTTTGAACAATTTTTCGATAGCAAAGCAATGAGCTGCAAGTGCAGATATCGCTCTATAGTTCTTGCTGTGTGGCCTTGCGGCGAGCTTATCTGCAAACTCTTCCTGTACCATTAGTATTGCTCTGTCAAATTTTTGTGTAGATAACCATTCAATGGCATCTCTGCTTCGCGAATATGGAAGGTTTGAAACAAAGACATCAAAGAAATGAGGGTCCTTGGTTTTAAAAAGGTCGGCGTTTACTAATCGTAAGTTCTTAAACCGCGACAAGTGCTGCTGCTGCTCTTGAACCTTTCTATATAGATTGATGTCGATTTCAAACGAAATTACTTGTTTGGCATATTTGCACAGCTCTGCCGTAAGAATCCCTTGACCAGTCCCTACCTCAAGTACAATCTCGTCTTTACCAATATAGGCAGCAGAGAGTACCTTGGCAAGGATTAGCCGGTCAACAAGCATATGTTGACCAAGTGCCCTTGTAATATTGTTTCTTGGCAATTATTTTCTTACGAAAAGATTCATTCTGGCCTGTCCCATTATTTCTTCAATTATTCTCTTAGATATGAGCTT
>JAICPK010000033.1 GCA_025929855.1 Nitrososphaera sp. | reverse complement strand
CAGCTGTCAAATGCAAAAGTCTACAAGAACTCTCTAGAAGCACAGAAAATTTATGCGGCCAAGAAGGCCAACCTTGAAGCTGCAATCACGTGCAACCACAAAAAAGGAATCGACCCAAAGAACCCTGCAGCTAGAAAAGCGCTTGAAAAATTTGAAGAATCGATCACTAAAAAGAAGGAGGCAATAGCCAAGCTTAAGGCAGACATTGTGGCTAAGAATTGGAAGACAGAACTGCAGGAGAAGCGGCTAGAAGAAAAGATAGAAAAGTTACAGATGCAATTAGTACTTCAGCAGGAGACACGAGACTACAACCTTGGTACATCTCTACGCAACTACATTGACCCCCGGATCATGAAAGCTTGGCTCAACTACGTAGAACTTGACTGGACTAAAATATACACTTCGACACTACAGCGTAAGTTTAAGTGGGTTGAAGGCTATAATGATAAAAACTTTAGAACATTTTATCCTGAAATGAGAAATTAGACAGGTCAGAAGACTTATATCATTTCCAGCTTTTCTCTTAATCTTGGTATACTCTTTTAATGATATCTGCATATCATTGGAAAGATGGAGCCGGGGTTTTCATTCCGGGGATGCTCCTTCTTATTTTCATTAATGCCCTAATTCTGGCATATGCTCAGGAGGAGGAGGAGGTGGCGACGACGGCTGAGGAAGGCCAGAATTCAACCTCCTCACTCTTTGTTGCACTTTTTGCAAACGGCGAGGCCCTTGTTGAATACAATGTTGGCATCGAGGATCCTCTTGCTGAAGAAATAAACATTAAGCTTTTTGGAGACGACATCCGGGATCTCGTCGTCGTTGACTATGAGGACAATGTAATCGAATTTAACAGAGGAGAAATGCAAAATGAAATTATCCTCAATAGGCCAAACGCCTCAAACCTCAGGATAAGTTATACTACTTCGGATTTTCTGTCCAAAGACCGAAGGGAATGGATATTCAGCCTTAATTCTACCACCAGCCTCTCAGTCAAGCTGCCTCCAGATAGCATATTGACAGATCCAGGAGTAAACCCTTCTATTGTACTTGTAGGTGATCAGCAAATCCTTACATACAGACCTGGCAACATACGATTCGTTTACGTAATAGGAACTTTAGGCACAGAAGAGCAGGCAAATATTGTCATCACGGCAGCCGAAAGCACTATTGTTCAGATAGACAACAACCATCTAGGCATTGTGCTGACAAGCGCAAAGGATCTACTTCAGAGAGCGGTAGATGCACGTGATGACAGGAGGTTCACAGAAGCTGAAAGATTGGCGGACCAAGCAAATGATGCAGCCATTGCCACAGGCAGGGAATATGTCGCTGCCCAAGAAGCACTTGCCAGTGCAGAGGCGCAGATAAATAGCGCCGCTGCAGGGGGAAGCGGCTTAGATAGTGGTGTCACTATGCAGATGCTCCAACAAGCAAACAACGAATTTGCAATGGGCAATTATACAGAAGCTAGAAACTCTGCGCAAGATGCTATTACAGCACTAGATGACATACCCGGACAGCCAGAAATATCAATACAGGTAATGATCACAGCAATAGCGGTAGCGGCTGCGGCAGTGGCAGGAGGGATCGGCACTATAGTATTCTTCAGGAAGAAGAGGCGCTCAAAGCCAGTGCCAGAACTCCACAAGGCAAATGATGTACCAAAGCCCAACACTAACAATAACAATATCAGTAGCAGGGCACCAGCTCTCTTCCGACCAACTAATTCAGTAGCACCAGTGGAGCCCAACCAAGACACCGTACAAGTAGAAGGGGAGGAGCAAGAGATGGCAGAATCAGTGGAAGAGACCACTACCAGTGTTCCTACAATGCCACGTACTATCTCTGATTCTCAGATAGATAGCTCTGTCCTTTTGCATATAGTTGGTAATATACTTGTAGAAAGGCCGCACTTGCGCCCAGAAGATCAAGAGGTGCTGAAGTTTTTAGCAGAAAAGGAAGGGGCAGCTTTTGAAAGCGAAATCAGAACCAAGTTTCAGATTCCCAAGACGACTATATGGAGGCTGGTCAAGAGACTTGAGCGCGAAGAGCTTGTTGAAATACGTAAGGCAGGTGGTCAGAACCTTATAAAGCTCAGGTTTGAAGACAAACAAGTTTAGCCATGCTTAAATAAAACACAATAGACAAATATGTATGAGCAGTTCCTCCATCCCAGACGATATTTCTGCACTGTTGTCTTCACCCATTGAGCAGTTCATAAACACTAATGTGGCCATTTTAGAGGGTGACAAATTCACGGATCAAGCATTAGACCTCATGAAAGAAAGAGATGTCAGAAGCGTCCTAGTGTCACACGTAGGAGAAGTGGTAGGGATCGTGAGCAAGACTGACATTCTGTTCAAGGTAATGTCACAGGGAAGAAACCCCGGCAAAGTAAGGCTCAGGGAAATAATGACAAGCCCCGTTCTTGCAGTGGGTCCGCACAACACTGTCCAGGAAACCCTGTCAACTATGGACAAGCATGTGGTAAGGCAGGTAATAGTGAGCTCCCATTCGGCTGTGCTGGGAATGGTTTCCCGGGATGACATCTTTGAGAAGATCCATATGGCTACAGTATCCACAGCACACACTGCTATCAAGGGTACCCCTGTCTGCATCATCAATCCCAAGGCGATAGTCTATATGAGAGACATCAGCACTGCCAAGCTTATGTGTCCATACTGTGAATCTCCATTTGATACAAAAGACGGGCTGTCAAACCACATTGACAGGTTGCACTCAGGATCAGGTGTGCTAGAAGGCGATGTACGTCGAATGTTTGAATGACTATATCTTATTATTTAGCGCCGATTGATGTTTTCCCCATACTAGCGGTGGTAGTTTCGATTGCATTCCCGATCCATTCTTGCTATTCATATCCAGTAAGCAAATTCTCCTTGCATAACTTATATTATGTACTGCTAAAAACCAGTGGCGTTACACTTAGTGCCGGGGTAGCTCAGCTTGGTTAGAGCGTACGACTCATAATCTCATCTGATAAGAAATCGTAAGGTCGCGGGCTCAAATCCCGCCTCCGGCACCTTTTTTATAATCTCAATATGAATGCACTTCTGATTTGTGCTCACGAAGATATTTTTTCTTCTTGAATCGTTCATTACACTTTTCACACTTGAAAGGCTTTTCAAATTCTTCAAGAAACCTTCGTCTTCTTTCTTCTGCTGAATTCATGATTGGATTTTGATTATCAGCATTGATCGTCATAATCGAACTATACCTTTTTTGTTTATTTACTTTAAGTAAGATAATTCTGTATTAGCAGCATTTAAAATGAGTTTATGATAGTCCAGAGCTGAGCGAGGTTTAAGCCCTCCTCTATATAGCATGGAGATGAGGAAATTTCTCTTGTAACAGGCTACTGAAAATTTGCAGAGTGAAGCGCCTGTGTAGTTTAAGACACGATTATATATGATCTATAAAACTAATCTTACAAGTGCCGTCGTAGCTCAGCCTGGGAGAGCACTCGACCTTTTAAGGGGTGAAGCTGAAGACCGAGCTGTCGTGAGCTCAAATCTCACCGACGGCATTTTACGTCTGTTTTGTAGCATTTATGACTATTCTGGCGGTGTTCTCAATTATTCTTCCAGATGCAGCCAGATGGTTCTTGGCATCGAATATGGCTGATAATTCCTGCTTCGACAATCGAGTAGAAATACTCCTATCTTCGCAGGCAGCAGCAAAAAAGTGCTGGCCGCTTTCAAGTGCTGAAAACGCTACTCTTTGTATGTCTCGATATGCATCGAAGCGAGCAACTCCTTTCTTTATTAGTGCATCCAGTATAAACTCGGCATAAATCTGGCCCTTTGTCATTTCAATATTGTATAAGATCCTTTCTTTGTTTACTTTTAGCTCTCGAATTACCTTAATCATAGCATTGAGCATTTCGTCAAGTAGTATAGCAGCCATTGGAAGCGTAAAGCGTTCATTTGCGGAGTTTGAGAGGTCACGCTCGTGCCATGATGCAATATTTTCCATCGACACGCTCAGAAGCGATCGTAATATTCTTGCAAGCGAAGATACTCGCTCACTTTTTATGGGATTACGCTTGACTGGCACCGCGCTGCTTCCCATTTGGCCTCTCCGAAAATGCTCAGCTACTTCACCTATCTCTGTGCGTTGCAGGTTCCTGATCTCAATTGCGATCTTGTCGAGTGTGGAGCCAATGAGTGTAATACAAAACTGCATCTCTGCAAACCTCTCTCGGGGCACAATCTGTGTTGCAGCATCTACAGGGTAAAGACCAAGGTTTTGAGCAACATTTTTTTGTACTTCAAGTGCCTTGTCACCCATTATAGAGCCCGTACCCACTACGCCAAGAGTCTTACACACTAGGAAGCGCTTTTCACCTTCTTTGATGCGTTCAATGTGCTTGGCCATTTCCACTGCCCACACTGCAAATTTTAATCCAAATGAAATAATGCTTGCATGCTGTCCATGCGTCCTGCCCACCGCTGGCAAGTCCCTGAATTCAAGCGCTCTATCTTTTAAAAGCTGCGCAAGCTCGGCTACCTTTGATAGAATTATTGAAAATGCTTCACGCATCTGCATGCAAGTGGATGTGTCTATCACGTCATTGCTTGTCAGCCCGTAGTGTATCCATAGTTTGGATTTGTCTGAAACTTGCTCGCTTAATGCCTCGACCATTGCGGCCGTGTCATGTTCGCTCACTGATTCAAGTTCGCTAACTCTAGCAGGAGTAACCCTGCCCGGGCGTGCTCCTCTTTTAATATCATCGGCTGCGTATGCTGGGATCATACCTAGCTGGGACTGAACCTGCGCAACAGTTGCCTCAAAATCGAGCTGATACTGTAGCCTCCTTTCGTCCTCAAAGATATTGCGCATCTCTTTGCTACCATAGCGCCCAGAATCTATCGGCAGTATTGGCATCAGTCTCAAGGATAGAGCGACGAAGCCGCAAAAATAAATCTTCTTGCCAAGTATAATTTACTTCCCCCCATCCACAATGTCATTTGTGCAATGTCACCCACTGTATTGGATGCATCTCTATACATTTGCCTACGCCTCTTACGTGAAAAAATAAGCTATGCGTTTTTGACTACGTGTCGGGCAAGGCTTATAATTACTTTGCAAGAAATAGCAGCAACAGAATTGGATGAACTTATCACTAGGAGCGGTAGCCATAGAGTCAAGAAGGTAAATGACCTTGAGTATAGAATCGATCCAGAGCCGGCGAAGGGTATGAAAGTCCCAGTTACAATCTACGCCGATGAATTGTTGATATCGAAAATGGTGACTGACAGGACGGTTGACCAGGCTGCAAATGTCGCCACACTACCAGGCATCAAAAAGCATGTGGTGGTGCTCCCTGACGGCCACGAAGGCTATGGCTTTCCTGTCGGCGGTGTTGCTGCAACTGATCTTGAAGAAGGAGTGATCAGCCCCGGCGGAGTCGGCTATGATATCAACTGTGGTGTACGTATGATACGGACGAACCTGACAGAGAGGGATGTTAGACCGCGGCTAAAGGAGCTAGTCAACGAGCTTTTTAGATCAGTTCCCTCAGGCGTCGGAAGTGAGGGAGCAGTAAAACTGACAAAGACCGAACTTGACGAATTACTAGTACAGGGTGTTAGATGGGCTGTCAGCCATGGATATGGTACTGAAGACGATATGGAAGCATGTGAAGAGAGTGGTAAGATGGAAGGAGCAGATCCTGCAAGCGTCTCAGATACCGCAAGAAAAAGAGGTGCAGCTCAGCTTGGAAGTCTGGGTTCTGGCAACCACTTCCTGGAAGTGCAAAAAGTGGATAAGATCTTTGACGAGCGTGCAGCCAAGGCGATGGGCATTAACCAGCTGGGCCAGTTGACGGTGCTTATACACTGCGGCTCCCGAGGCTTTGGCCACCAAATATGCACTGATTACTTGCGTGTTTCTGAATCTGTTCTACGAAAATATGGGTTGACGCTTGCAGACAGGGAGCTTGCATGCGTGCCAAATAATTCCAAGGAGGGAGAAGAGTATCGCAAAGCAATGTACTCTGCTCTCAATTTCGCATGGGCCAACCGTCAAATGATAACACATTGGACACGGAAAACATTTGAGCAGATCTTCAAGTCAAAAGAAGATGGCCTTGACATGGATCTCATTTATGATGTCGCACACAATATTGCCAAGGTGGAGCGCCACAGAATTAGCGGCAAGGAGACCTCGGATGTAGTAGTGCACAGAAAGGGTGCTACAAGGGCTTTCCCAGCTGGCATGGATCAGGTGCCACTCAAGTATCGGAACATTGGCCAGCCAGTTATAATACCGGGCTCAATGGGCACTGCGAGCTGGATTCTGCTTGGCAGCCAAAATTCACTTGATCTCAGCTTTGGGTCTACTGCACACGGAGCAGGGCGCATGATGTCAAGGTCTGCTGCAAAGCGGAGCTACACAGCTGACCTAGTGAAAAGTAGCCTAGAGTCAAAGGGAATCTATGTCAAAGCACTTACAAAGGAGGGTATGGTAGAAGAGACACCGGAGGCCTACAAGGATGTTGATGCTGTAGCCAATGTTTCCCATTCCCTTGGAATTGCTACCAAGGTGGCGAGGCTCGTACCAATAGGAGTGATAAAGGGCTAGTGCCAGCCGACGACCCTGAGATTGACATAATCAATGCACGCAAACTAAGGGAGCTTCGTGAAAGGGCAGCTGCGATGGAAAAGGTAAAAGCCAGCAGCCAGCAGCCACGGCCAAAGTCTTCAAGAGAAATATTATCTAGCTACCTCTACGACAGGGCTGACGAAGTATTAGACCTTGCTTACGGGCAGTATCCTGTCCAGACGGAAGCGATTGTCACAAGAATTGCAAGACTTATTTTATCTGGCGAAATAACAAGCAGGATATCTGGAGGCGAACTCTTGATGCTTTTCAGGTATGTGGGTCTTAACATAAGGGTCAACACGACGATCAAAGTAGAAGACGATGGCAAGTTGATCTCGTTCTCTGAGAAACTCAAGAAAGCAACAGCAGAAGAAGAATGATTTGCCTTGATAATGGGAACATTTATCCTGGATTTTCAGACAATTAATTTTGAACCTGATGCCAAGATTGCAATAGATATTCTCTCTGAATACCAGAGGATCTGCCAACTGGAAAACTCGTTTGCACTTGACCCACCGGTACAGAGCCTCGGGTGGTCGTTTGCGAAGATGTTTCTGGCAGGTCAATTTGTAGAGAGGTTATATAGACATCAGGCTTACAACATAGAGGCATCAAAAGGCAAAAAGCCTGAAGACAAGTTCATTGCATGGCTTCAAAAGGAATTGAAAGCTAGAGGCTGTGGTGCGCAAATAAAAATAGCGCCAGAAATGAAATCGATTTAGACCCTACGTCCTCTTCTGCCGCCTGGCTTTCTTGTAGTGTCGTGCGGCACAGGAGTGACATCGTCGATTCTACCAATGCGAAAGCCCGCCCTTGCAAGCGCCCTGATGGCAGCCTGAGCGCCGGGACCTGGAATTCTTGGACCTACTCCACCGACAGCACGTACACGAATATGCAGGGCAGTGATGCCCTTTGCCTTGGCCGTGTCAGCTGCGGCGACAGCAGACTTCATAGCTGCATATGGCGAGGACTCGTATCGGTCAGCGGTAACGTGGCGTCCGCCAGAGCTAAATGATATTGTCTCGCTTCCACTCAAATCGGTAATATGGACAAGCGTATTATTGTAACTGCTAAAAATGTGAGCTACTCCCCACTTTGTTTGGGTGATGTCGCCTGTTGTTTCAGACATGCATTAGAACTTGCTTCTGTAGAGAGTTAAAAACTTTGTCACTTATGCAAATGCATATAGCCCCTATTCTCAAGAAGCCTATTTCTGGCAAAGACTTTGCCAGAGCCCTTTTCCACTCTGCCTATAACATGTAGATTAACTCCTGCTTTCCTCGCTGCAGCCTCGGCTTGGCTTATTGTTGTAGGCGAAATCGTTGCCACTATCTCGTACTCTTCACCGCCGTGAAACACCAACTCGTTCTTATCAAGGCTGTTTTCCTGTGCAAATTCATCCAAACCTTCTACAAACGGAATGTTGTAAATTATGATATCAACTCCCTCACTTTGGCTTGCCAACTCATATAAGGATACTGCAAGTCCATCACTTGAATCAATTGACGATGAGAAATATCTTGCAAGCGCCAACCCAAAGCTCTGCCTTGGATAGGGCTCGAGCACTGACTTCACCGCGTGCTTTCTGAATGTGACGCTGT
>JAICPK010000003.1 GCA_025929855.1 Nitrososphaera sp. | reverse complement strand
TTTTTTGTTCTTAACAAAATAACTATCTAAGGTAGTGGGCACTTCTTCCTTTTCTTGTTGTTTTTCTCAGCTGCTGCAAATTCTGCAGCGAGCTCGTCATTCCACCACAATAACTTATCGTAGCCATCATCATCATCATCATCGTTGCCATTTTCTCCTTCTACTCAAATTCTGAGGAGCAGATTATTTACTATAGCATAGCAGATGTGACAGTAGATGTTATCTAGACTGCTAGAAGAAGAGGTATGAGGAAGAATAACAAAAGAAAAGAGAGGTAGACTAGTAAAGAGAGCAAGTTTAGTCAATCACAAGAAACCATTATTTTTGCTACTCTTGTTATTGTAGATGTTGTGCATGTGCTCCAGCGCCAGTAGTATTATTACCATCAGTTGTACTTATTGTTCCATTCATACCAAGCATCACCACAGGACCAAACGTCTGTCCTCTGTCAGTTGATACTCTTAGCATAGAGTCGCTAGACCCATTTTCTGGATTTGTTTCCCACCATGATACGTACACGATATTCCCAAAAGCTACTATCTCTGCATTTTGTGATTCAGTATCAGTAGAGTTGCTTAGGTTAATTTTGTCATCAAATGTCTGTCCACTATCTGTAGAAGGTCTAAACATTACTTCCCAATTACCTGATTGGTTAGTCCACCATACTATGTAGACGTTGTTGCCATTTTGAGATACTGCCATTGGAGCTTTTGGTTCTACTGCAAAATCGCTCTCTGAATCTATGAATCTTTGTGCTTCTGCTGACTGTAGTGACAAAGGTGCAATAACATTTGCAGTACCCCCAAGGAGGATTAATGTTGTTGCTAAGGTGACATAAGCCGCTGCTCTTACTGTAGAGTTATTATTTGTGTTTTTGTTGGGATGATGTTTCATCTCGCTTCCAAGCACGAATACTATTGATAAAAGAATTCCCTCTTGCTAAATTGAAGGAGATAAAGAAGAAAAGGCGTTCAGCCAGTCTTTTATTTTTTATATCTATGATGCTGAAATTTTTACAACTGCAAACTCCTTATTTATAATATTAACAGTAAAATGGACTGAAAATGCGAGTCCTTGTTCGTGCAATCTTTCCAACTGAAGCAGGAAATAGGGCTGTCAAAGACCCAAACTTTATTAAAAATATACAAGGTTTCATAGAAAGTAACAAAGCTGAAGCAGCATACTTTACCTCCTTAAATGGGGAAAGAAGTGGCACTTTCGTTATAGACATGCCATCTGCAGATATGATGCCAGCCATCGCGGAACCATTCTTTGAGATGGGTGCAAGAGTGGAGGTCCAACCAGTAATGAACTTCGAAGACCTGAAGAAAGGTCTGAGCGCTGCGATAAAGTAAAAAAATTCTCTGTTTTTCCATCATCAAATACCTAGTCTCATTCTATTAGGTAAATAGCAACTATCGAATATTCATGGTTACCTTGTTGATCCTAACCATCCAAGCCTTCGGAAATACAATATCATAAGTAGGGCAGAAATCGACGAAACGACCAAAACAAATATCAAAGCAGTGTAAGGTCCTAGCCGAGTCCAAGACTCCGTTTCTGATCCTCCTGGCAGATTGATGTTCATGCCATAGAATGTGCCAATGACTGTAGCTGGAATCGATAGCGTGAATACTATTGTTAGCACGCCCAATATTTTGTTGGTTTTTTCTTGGCTGAGCATATAGTCCGTGTCCTTGTAGATCTCTACTGTTTCCTTTGCCTCTTCCAAAGCTTCGTACACCTTTTCGATGTGATCTTGCACATCTTTGAAATAGGGAGCAAGATCTTCTCTCGAAAAGCGCTGCACATCCTTAGACAGTTCAACTACCGTCCTGCGGAGTGGGAAGACTATTCTTCTTAAGGTTGTTATCTCCCTTCTCAAAAGAGATATCTGGCGTGGGATCGATATTTGCTCGTCAAATACACTGTCCTCAATATCGTCTATGTTGCCTACAACCTTCATCAGAATGTGGAGGAGATCATCCACCAGTGTATCAATTATCTTGTGGAGCAGATAGCCTGACGACCTACCCATTATTGCTTGCTTTTGCTTTTCATCGCTCTTGCACATGTTGAAAAGCTCTTGAAGTGCTTTCAGGTCTCCCTGGTGGATTGTCACGAGATAATCGGTCCCCATAAAGATGGCAAGCTGGCTAAAGAGGAAACCCTTTTCCTTGTCTGGCGTAGGAAAATGCAGAATAGTAAAGATGTGATTTTCATACCGGTCAATCTTAGGGATCTGGATCTTGGATAGACAATCTTCGAGGTTGAGCCTGTGGAACGGGTACTTCTGCCCAAGAGCATTAACGTCCGCAAATGTTGGCTTTTGTATATTTATCCACAGCACCCCGTTACTGGTGATTGTCTCAAACTGCCTTTTCACTTCAGACATCAGTAAATCCTTCTCACTTGTTTCGTTACAAAAGCTTGCAGTTATAAAAAAGTGTTTCAGCTGTCATAACCTTGTCTTCAGTTGCTGATAGTCTATGGTTTTAGAGCTTGCGGCAGTGTGCCACTTCGCTGTGTCAGTGTGCTCAAGTCTTGATCTGCAGTATGGTATCATTGAATATCCTATTGTAACTGACAGGGCGCCAAGTGGATCTTTGGCAACATTCATTACTGCATGGACAATTGCTACTTGTCGTGGCAAGCCAATGCCACATGAGGCGACATAGTCCTCTAACTGCTTGTGCCCGTTGACTGCCCTCATCACCTGCGATGCTAGATCGTGTATATTATTAGCAGGTTTAAAATATACTATTGCACTATCATTGTAAATTACATCCAGGCCCATTTCAAGAACCTTGCACTGCATATAAAGATCAATTGCGATTATGTTAGTTGGTATTTCTATTTTTTTAGCTTCACTAGAGTTAATGGCAAGTGCCCTGCCCATCACCGTGTACTGAGATAGCCCTGCTAGCCTCACAGATCTGAGCCATTTTGAGATGAATACAGACGCCCTGCCAGCTATGCCTGCTGCCTGGACCGGCTGAGAGTTTGATGCACAGATTCCAACATTTCCTTGAATGTGTGATGTAAGTTGCTCGGTGCAGGACGGATGAGGAATCGTATCGGCATCATAAAGAACTATTATGTCACCAGCCGCTCTTTGAAGAATTTCATTCCATGCAGCTGCGGCTCCCCTTCTTGTATCATGGTGGAAAAGTTGGATGTCAAGCAATGAACGCTCTGCGAAATTGTGCACAAGGCTAGGCGTATTGTCAGATGAATCATCTGAAATAAGTACTTCAAATATCGGTGTATGTTGCTCTTCAATTGCCCGTAAGAGGTTTACTATGTTTTGCCTTTCATTGTATGAAGGAATGCCGACAGTTATAGTGCGCATATATCAGCTTCCTCCTCTAGATGTCATTTGAGTTTTGTGATTGATTAGTGGTGCTACTGTGAAAACATATATCCATAGGTCGCTTGCCAAGCAGTGAGGATACCTTTTGCAGGGGCAAAATGCGTGCAGCGACAACGAAAGTTACAAGGCAATATTTGCCTCCTCAGGCCTCCGCAAAAGTCACCTTGTATTTCCTGTATTTGTTTCTAATAGTCAAAGGCTGATAAAATCAATGCCGGGTATAGCCGTGACGCCTATTCAAAGGATCTCACAGTATGTCCAATCAATCGCTGATAGTGGCATCTCATCTATAATTATCTTTGGCATACCAAAGAGCAGGGATCCGATTGGCTCGTCTGCTTTTGACAGAAAGGGCATTGTTCAGGATGCAGTAAGGGAAATCAAGTCATCCTTTGGAGATGCAATGAATATTGCAACTGATGTTTGTATTTGCCAGTACAACTTGACAGGACACTGCGGCATAGTCAACAATGGCGGCAGGGTAGACAATGACGCTACTCTAAAAATCCTAGCGAAGATTGCGGCGAGCCATGCAGAAGCTGGCGCAGACGTAGTTGCGCCTTCTGCCATGATGGACGGGCAGGTTTATGCGGTGAAGAGAGAACTTCATAGTCGCAAGCTTGATGCATCAGTACTATCCTTCTCTGCCAAACATGCGTCATCCCTTTATACACCTTTTCGATCAGCAGCTTACGCAAAAATTACTACTCGGCTAGATAAATCATCGTATCAGGTATCATATTCTAATTCAAGACTTGCCCTGCGGGAAATAGAAACTGACATTAACGAAGGAGCAGACATGGTCATGATAAAACCTGCTCTTATGTACCTTGATCTTGTCAGGATGGTAAAGAATAGATTCAATTATCCAGTAGCAGTGCAGAATGTCAGTGGTGAGTATGCACTCATAAAGGCGGCTGCAATGCAGGGATGGATCAATGAAGAGGAATGGAAGGTTCATTCTATTGCCTCAATAAAGAGGGCTGGTGCTGACAAAATCATCTCTTATTTTGTCCTGGATGTTGCCAAATATCTCTGACGCCACAATTATATAGCATTCTTGCAGAAAACGGAAATGTCCCGCGGTAGCTCAGCCTGGTAGAGCTTTCGGCTGTAGATGTTGGCTTCTCAGTAGCTGACCACGTGAAGCAGCCTATCGGGCATACAATAAGGCAGTGACCGAAGAGTCGCAGGCTCAAACAACTGGTCAAGAAACCATTTGGAGCAAATCCTGCCCGCGGGATACACGCATAATTTCTTATGTCCGGAAGTACAAGCTTTGTTTCGCATGTCTAAGATTGAAACTATCAACCCTGCCACCGGTAAGGTACTTGCGACCTATGAAAACATAAACGCTGATGAGGTCAGCAGGAAGGTCAAGGCTGCTAGAGAAGCATTTGCCAAGTGGAAGAAGCTGGATATTGTAGAGCGCGCGGAATATATGCGTAGACTTGGAAGAGTAATGAGGAAAAATAGAGAGGAATACGCAAGACTGGTCACGGAAGAAATGGGTAAGCCGATCAGGCAATCCTTAGCAGAAATCGAAAAATGTGCCTGGGTTTGCGACTATTATGCCGAACACGCAGAAGCATTCTTGCGTGATGAAATAATACCGACTGAATTTCGCAAGAGCTTCGTATCATTTGAGCCGCTCGGAGTTGTGGCATGTATCATGCCATGGAATTTTCCATTCTGGCAGGTTATGAGGTTTGCAGTACCAGCGCTGACGGCTGGCAATGTGGGTATTTTAAAGCACTCGAGCATCTGCCTTGGCAGTGCAATAAAAATAGAGCAGGCATTCATGGATGCTGGCTTTCCGGAAAACATATTCCAAGCAGTAGTAGGAGATTATCGGGCCGGTGAGGCACTAGTGCAGTCAAACATTGACGCAGTTTCTGTTACTGGAAGCGTCAATACTGGCAGGCGAGTGGCAGAGCTTGCTTCTCAGGATCTCAAAAAGTTCGTACTAGAGCTTGGCGGTAGCGACCCTTTTATCGTGCTCGAAGATGCGGATCTTAGCCAGACTGCCTACATGGCAACACAGTCGAGGTTGCTAAACACAGGTCAAAGCTGCATAGCTGCCAAGCGCTTTATCGTAGTAAAGGAGGTTGCAGACAAGTTTACAACGCTGTTTGTAGAAAATACGCAAGCAGAAGTGACTGGCGACCCCCTCGACTCTAAGACCACCGTAGGCCCCCTTGTTAGAGATAGCCAGAGGCAGGCACTTGCCAAGCAGGTGGATGATGCAAAGTACAAAGGCGGCAGGGTGCTAACCGGTGGCAGGCCTATCAATAGGGAGGGCTTCTTTTATGAGCCCACTATAATCTCGAATGTGAACCATCGCATGGAAGTCGTGAGGGAAGAAGTCTTTGGTCCGGCAGCCCCAATTATAGTGGTTAACAACGAAGAAGAAGCTATACGGGAAGCGAACAATTCTGAATTTGGACTTGGGGCAAGCATATGGACAAACAACATCGATCGAGGTATACGTCTGGCGCATCAGGTTGAAAGTGGCATAGTGTCAGTAAATGAAATGGTAAAGTCTGATCCCCGCTTACCCTTTGGTGGTGTCAAGAAGTCTGGCATTGGGAGGGAGCTTTCCGAGTTTGGCATCAAGGAGTTTGTCAATGTTAAATCTGTGGTAGTAAAGGATATTACAAGCAAACTGCTGGTAGAGTAGAGGTAGTGGAACTCTTTCAGTTAGGCACCTGGCTTCAGGCGCTTAGCCATTGACATCCTTGCATTAATGACATTAATCTGCTCCTCTAGCAGCTTCTTGTAGCCCACAAGCAGTTTTTCCTGCTCATCATATGGCTCTTTGCGGATCTCCGTCATTGTATCTTCAAAGACCGTGATCAGTTTTTCAACATCCTCGCCCAAGTGCTGAATGTCTTGTGCATCTGTTTTAGTGCTAACATCAACTGATTGCGCTTTAAGCTCTCGTGCTTTTTCTTCAGTCACTTCCTTGGTCTTTCTGCCTAGCGAGTAAATGAGATCTTTGAGCGATCTTCCAGCCTCTCTGGCTTTTGTAGAGACTGACTCTTCCTCCGATGTTGCTGCTTCAGACTGTACTTCATATGTCTCAACATCACTGGCTGGTACAGTCGTTATGGCTCTCTCTTCAGTAACTGTGACATCAGCTGTGGGTTCTGAAGTTGTCCTGCTCACCGTCTCGTCATAAGTATTAGTTTTATCCTCGCTTGTCACGATAATTTTAGGTTCTTAAACTTTATAAGACTTCAGAAATCATTAAAGAGTACTATATTATAATCAACTAGAATAAAAAACAATATTATGCTAACAGTTTTAGCTCCTCTAGAGTCTATGGCTAGCACTACAGTAACTGCTTTAGAATATATCTAAAGTAGTAAGGTATAGAAAGAGAGGATGTCTTCCAAAGCATAAGGACAACAACTTACTATCAGCTAAGGGTTGATTACTGACCTTCCAATAATCTTACCTGCCTTGAGCTCCTCAAGTGCGGTGTTTGCTTGATCCAGTGTAAATTTTCTAGACACTAATGATTGGATCTTGTTCATCCTAGCCAATGCGACCAGTTCCACTAGGTCAGCGAACTTGCCGGTATAAGCACCTGTCAATGTAAATGCCCGCAGTGGAACAAGTGGAAGGTTCAGCTCTAGTGATCCGCCAAACAACCCTACCATCACAAGCCGACCCCTCTTCCTCAACATGTTTATCGAGTTTGGTGCCGTCTTGCCATTGTTAACAAAGTCAATGACTGTTTCAGCACCAAGGCCGTCAGTAACTTCCTTGACCCCTTTGACTGGGTCGCCAGCTGCTGAATTGATAATTTCGTCGGCTCCTAGTCTCTTTGCCTCTGCAAGTTTCTTCTCATCAATGTCCACAATGGCTATTCGTGCATTTGTTGTTGCCTTGGTAAGCTGCACTGCCATTAGTCCAAGGCCTCCGGCTCCGACTACGACAACCATTTGACCTGGATGCGACTCTGCCTTCTTGACAGCTGTATATGCTGTCAGGCCGGAGCAGGCAAGTGATGCAGAAGAGTTTAGATCGAGCCCGTGTAGCTTGACTAGATATTTGTAGCTTGGGACAAGAACCATTTCTGAATATCCACCGTCTTGGTATATTCCAAGGCTTCTTGGACCATCACAAATATTTTCTTCGCCGACGCGACATGCGGGGCATGTACCCTCACCTATCCAAGGATAGACTAGCACTCTATCGGCTTTGGAAAAACCTGTGACTGATTCGCCCATTTCATCTATCATGCCGGCAACCTCATGGCCCGGTGTAAGAGGGAACTTTACACCACGGTCTTCAACCTTCATAAACACACCCTGCGGGCCAGCATATCCGCCTTCCCACAGATGTAGATCACTATGGCATACACCTGCACTTTCAACCTTTAAAAGAACTTGATCGCCCTTTGGCTTTGGAATGTTGACATCCTTGATTTGAAGGGGCTCCTTCGTCTTTATTATCCGTGCAGCCTTCATATCCTGTGAGGTATTAAAGATCGTTATTAATAGTTAGCAAAAAAGCTTTAATTCAAATTTTGACAGAGAAGGTATGACGTTGTTGTCGTGACTATGCCATCTATTCTTCCTGTGGTCATTATGCTTGTAGTGATAAGCATAGTAGGCGCAATCGCGATCCCCTTCGGCGCTCCACAATTCCTTGATAGGGCTGTAGCACTTGAGCTATCGTTCATTATGCTAGCTTTTCTGACGTACAAGGGATTCCGTAAGGCTCTATATGCCTGCATCCCGCTTGCAATCATTATAATGGTGGGGAATTCACTTGCATCATCTCACGTGGAGATGATGACAACATTTTCAAAACCATTGAATGCATTAATGTTAATTATTGGTGGTTATGTCTTGCAGGGAGCACTTATTGGCACAACCATTTTGCAGCTTGTAAGAACGCGCCAAGGCATTGTTCAAAACCAAAAGCACTAGACGGCAGCACCACCAAGTATGTTTTCCTTTGACAACACCTTGTCGATCTGTTCCTTTGTCATCAGTCCTTTGTCCAGAACTAGCTCACGAATGCTCTTGTTGGTCTTAAGCGATTCCTTGTATATTTCCGCTGCTTTTAGGTAGCCAATATAAGGGTTTAGCAATGTGACTAACACGGGACTTTTCTCTATGTATGATTCCAGCCGGTCCTTGTTTGCTTCAATACCGTCGATCAAGTTGGCCGCAAATATCGGCAAGAAGTTCTTTAGCATGTCCGTTGAATCAAGTACACATCTAAGCATTCCTGGTAGCATGACATTCAACTCAAACTGACCTGCCTGAGCTGCCATTGCAACTGAAACATCATTTCCTATTATGTTAAAGCATATCATATTGAGACATTCCGCCAAGGACGGATTGACTTTACCCGGCATTATCGATGAGCCAGCATGGACCGCCGGGATCAGAATTTCTGCAAATCCAGCCGTCGGCCCAGAGGCCATCATTCGGATATCATTTGCCATCTTGTTGAGATCTATTGCAAGATTTCGAAGTGCCGATGAACAATTTGCTACATCGTACTTGCTTTGAAGGGAGTAGAACATATTCTCAGAGGGCTTCAAGTCCAGCCCTGAAACCTTTGATAGGTATTCAATGACAAGCTGTCTGTAGCCTTTTGGAGTATTGGCACCAGTGCCGACCGCAGTGCCGCCAAGAGCAACGTAGCCTAGGCCATCCATTGCCTGAACAATTCTTGCCCTTGCCTGCTTGAGCGAATAAGCATACTGCTCGAACTCGGCGCCAAGTGTAACCGGAATTGCGTCCATCAGGTGAGTCCGGCCAACCTTGATAAGCCCGGCGAATTCAACGGCCTTCCTTTGCAAGGAAGCAATCAATTTATCAAGCGAGGCGATCGTCTCCCCGGTGTTGAGCAAGATCGCGACATGCATGGCGGTTGGGAAGGTGTCGTTGCTTGACTGCGACATGTTAACATGGTCGTTTGGGCTAACTACTTCATATTCTCCCTTTGTCTTGCCAAGGATCTCCAGCGCCCTATTTGCAATGACTTCATTGGTGTTCATGTTAAATGCAGTTCCTGCGCCTGAGTTAATTGTCTCGACCATGAATTCATCGAGTAGTTTGCCTGTCATTATTTCATCGCAAGCCTGTACTATCGCCTGCGCCTTGTCGCTGTCAAGAGCCTTGAGGTCATTGTTTGCTAGCGCAGCTGAGCGCTTGATCATGACATACGCTCTTATCAGATTGATATGGGCCTTTTGGCCGGTTACCTTATACTGATTGATTGCACGAGCTGTAAAAGGACCATAATAGGCGTTATAGGGAACTTTGACTTCGCCAAGAGAATCTTTGTCAATCCTGAAAGACATTGCCGAATGTGCAGAATACTAAAGTAGCGGCTGTAATAAATTAATCGACAAAAAGACCTTTCATAGTATTATTAACCTCGACCGTACGAGCCGCTCAATATGCAAGACATCGGAGCGAGCCATGCTGGTTCCGTGTAGTGTTAAGAGGTTCTGCCTTCTGATAGGTGTATGTTCTATTGGTAGTGTAGGATAAAAACGCATCAGTTTGGCAAGCTCAATCTTGCCATAATAGTTGTTTTCAAGACATATCATTTTCTCGGCTTCTGTTAGTCCACTCATGGAAATGAACCTATCAATTATGCCTGACCCAATAAATGCGGTCTTTCTAATAAACAGCAAATTTGTATTGCGCAGCCACTTGCGTTTTATGCTGACATAGAGTATGCGTTGGCTATAGAGCTGTCTTTCAAGATCCTCTGTTTGTATTCGTAAGATGTAGTTGGCAGGTTCGTTGTCGGCTGTCATCAGGCTCACACTCTTTGAGCAGTACTTCCTAGTTCTAGTTTTAAGAGTTCGCCAAACATCAGACCAAGAGTACAATTAACAGATAGAATTTATGATTGATGATCGGCATTCGAAAGTGAAAAAAATAACTTGACGTTGAATATAACCATTATTTGATGGCGGCAGAAAATATTGCTTAGTTGAGATGTGTCTCTCTTTTTAAGATTTAAAAAATTACATATAGTCTAACCAACAGAAAAAAAAGACTCGCTATCCTAAACACTAATAATTATCACAGATATATTTGAAGATATATTTGAAAAATAACAAATCTTTGATTTGAAACGATTAATATAATTCGCAGGTAACAAACAATATATTAGCACCAAAATTCTCAAGTTCCGTGCAAGTCAGCGGCAATGTGCTAGTTTGTGACTCTATTGATCAGGTGGGGATCGACAGCATGAAGCACGCAGGGCTTACAGTCCACTATAAACCCGACATTAGGCCAGCCGAGCTGGTGTCATCAGTTAAAGATTACGATGTCCTAGTTGTAAGAAGCAGAACGAAGATCACAAGGGAGGTCGTCGATGCCGCTGTCCAAGCCAAGATAATTGCGCGAGTAGGCGTCGGACTTGACAATGTTGATGTCAAGGCCGCTGAAACGAAAAATATTAGAGTAATTAATGCACCTGAAGCCGCTTCTATAGCAGTGGCCGAGCTTGTTATCGGACTCATGTTATCTCTTGCAAGGAGCATACCAAAGGCAGATGCAGAGACTAAACGCGGCAACTGGATCAAAAAAGGCCTAATGGGCACACAATTGTCCGGCAAGTACCTCGGCATTGTGGGTGTTGGAAACATCGGGCGCAACATCGGTAGGATGGCAAAAGCGCTGCGGATGAACCTAATAGGCTACGACCCATACCCAATTAATCGGGAATTCATCAGCGAAACTGCGATGATAGTCACTGATTTAAATACACTTTTGGAAAGCGCAGACTTTGTAACATGCCACGTACCAGCAACTCCGGAAACAAAGCATATGTTTAATTCAGAGAGGCTAGCCAAGATGAAACCAACAGCGTACCTGATTAACACTTCAAGAGGCGATATAATCGATGAAAATGCACTTTATGAAGTGCTAAAGAGCGGCAAGCTGGCAGGAGCAGCACTTGATGTATTCGAGGTGGAACCGCCTACCAACAAGGAGCTAATGAACCTGACAAATGTCGTATGCACACCGCACATTGGCGCGCAGACAAAAGAAGCACAAGAGCTTGCCTCTAGGGTTATTGCAGAAAAGGTAATTCAAATTTTGCGTGGCGTAATATGACATATAAAGGGGCCGAAATTAGGAGAAGTGATAAAATGCGCAGCTATATGGCCCAAACATGGCATCGTATGTGGAAGGAGAATTCCGACGAGCTCAAATTTAAGGCGGTTGCTTGGAGAGCAGAGCCAACCATACACAGAATTGAGAGACCAAGCAGGCTCGATCGTGCTAGGAGGCTAGGCTACAAGGCCAAACAGGGCATCATTATCGTCCGAGCTCGTGTGGGTAGAGGTGGCATGAGGAAGCAGCGCCCAGTTGCAGGTAGAAGGCCTAAACACCTAGGTGTGGTTCGCATCAAGCATAGCGAAAGCATGCGCAAGGTTGCTGAGCGAAGAGTAGGCGAAAAGTTCCCAAATCTTGAAGTGCTTGGCTCATACTTTCTCCACAAGGACGGTATGAACATCTGGTACGAAATCATCCTAGCAGATCCATCTCATCCAGCCATTTCTAAAGACAGGGAGATGAGAGGCAAGCTTAAAGCATTTGCAAAGTGAAAAGATGACAACGGTGAAGGTTAACGTATCCCATTAGAATTAACTCTTTTTGTTACTATAGCTATTTGTATACTCATCATAACTTGGTATTTACGAAACGTTCAAGTTTGTCCATTGCTTTTTCAAGCATTTCTTCTGGCGGCAGATAGACGATCCTGAAGTGACCTGATCCATAGGTAGAGCCAAAGCCGGAACCGTGCACAGTAAGCACGCCGGTGTTATTGAGTAGGTCGATTACAAAATGCTGATCATCCTTCCAGCGACCTTTAGTGTTGATCTGTGGGAAAATATAAAACGCCCCACGTGGAACTTTGCATTGGATGCCCATTGCGTTGAGCCGCTTGACCACATAATCGCGCCTTCTTATCAGCTTCTCAACCATTGTGGATATATGTGCCTGAGATCCCCGAAGCGCTTGTACTGCTGCTATCTGAACAGGCAGGTTAGCTGCTATCCGCACTCTTGCAAGCTTGGGTATATCCTCACGCAATCCTTCAAGCTTCGTAGAGCTACTGTTCAGACAGATATAGCCGCAGCGCCAGCCAGTCATCAGATAGGACTTTGAAAAGCCGTTGAGCAAGATAACAGGTGCATCTTTGGCCACCTTGCCTATTCCAGTGAAATGGGAGTCAAAAACTATTTTGTCGTATATTTCATCGCAAATGACATAAAGATCATGCTCGGTGGCAATATCTATCAACTGTTGAAGGCTCTTTTGATCAAAGACTTCACCTGTGGGATTGTTTGGACTAATGATACACAATGCTCGCGAGCGCGGGGTTATCTTGCTCTGTAGATCTTCAATATTTGGCCTTCCGTCTTCATGAAGCTTGAATTCAACAGGCTTACCGCCATAAAATTTTGCATATGACGCATATGGGGGATAATAGGGACCAGGCATCAATATTTCAGCGCCCGGGTCGACGATAGAAGCCATTGTCATGTCAAGTCCTTCTGATACTCCGTTGGTGACAATTATGTCTTCTACTCTAACATTGAACCCTTTTTCAGACTCTTTTTCCATGATTGCTTGTCGGAGCTCGGGTAGTCCTTCAGAATCAGTATAATAATTTTCCTCATGCATGACGGCATCTACAAGTGCTCTCTTGATGTGGTCTGGTGTCTTAAAGTCGAACCTGACAGGATCACCTATGTTAAGGTAGATTATCTCCTTGCCAGAGGCTTGGTATTTGCGCGCATAAGCGATAATGTCACGGATAGCATACTCTACACCGTGTGTCCTATCTGATACCTTCAACTTGAAACCAAGGGGAATGTAACCGAGATAAAATGTTATTCTTCATAAATGATATACTCTTTGCATGAAATCTAGGCATAAATTTAAAGCCTCTCATACCTGTCTGCTCCTTGCAGATGGCGGCTAGTTATGATGAAGTAATGAAATTGGCACTGGAGCGAGGATTCTATTTTCCAAGTTGTGAGATTTACTCAGATGCGCCTGCTGGCTTTTGGGAATACGGGCCTACAGGCGTCAACATGAAAAACAAGTTTATCGAGCTATGGCGACGTGAGCTTGTACGGCGTGATGGGATGCTAGAGATTGATGGGTGCCAAATAATGAGCAAAAGCGTCTTTGTTGCATCAGGTCATATCGGAAACTTTACTGACCCTGTAGTGAAATGCACAAAGTGTGGATCTTCCTTCCGGGCAGACCGCTTCATCACAGAGAAAACAGGTGAGAGTGTACTGGAGAGAGCGGCAGAACAAGAAATCAAAGCGCTCATAAAAAAGCACGACTTGCGATGCCCAAATTGCAATGGCGAGTTTGGCGAGGTAAGCAAATTCAACATGATGTTCCGTATTGGCATCGGCCCGGCAGCAGAGGAAGCATACCTCCGTCCGGAAACCTGCCAGACGATATTTGTCGACTTTGCACGGCTCTTTAAGACAATGAGAGGTCGCCTCCCACTCGGCATTGCACAGGTAGGCAAGAGTTTCAGAAACGAAATTGCACCAAGACAGAGCCTTCTTCGATTAAGGGAGTTTTACCAAGCAGAGATAGAGGTCTTTTGCAACCCAGACAGACTAAATGAGATGCCAAAGTTCGAAGAGGTTAAGAATACTGTACTTCGACTATCGGATGGATCGTCGATAATTGAAGTAACTGCAGAGGAAGCAATCAGTAAAGGATTGACACCGAATAAGCTTATCACATATTACCTGGCGCTTCTTGTGGAATTTTATGACAAGACGGGCATAGATGTAAAACGTAGTCGATTCAGAAATCTATCAGTCGACGAAAAGGCTTTCTATGCATCTGTTGCATTTGACTTTGAAGTTGAGACCAGCATTGGATGGCTTGAGCTTGTGGCCTGTAACTACCGATCTGACTATGACTTAAAGGGGCATGCGATCACAAGCAAGCAGAACCTCGAAGTATTAGACTCTGCAACACAAAGCAAGGTGCTGCCGCATGTCTTTGAGCTCTCGATGGGAATTGACAGAAGCATCTATGCAATCTTAGAACACTGTTACTATGAAGACAAGCAGCATGATGATAGAGTAGTACTTCGCATAAAGCCTTACCTTGCGCCAATTTTAGTCGGTATATTACCACTAATGACCAAAGACGGGCTTGACCAAAAAGCGCACCAGATCAATTCTGCGTTAAAATATGACTTTGACATCTTTTACGATGAATCAGGGTCTATCGGCAGACGCTACCGCAGGCTCGAAGAGATAGGGACACCATTTGCTATAACTATAGACAAGGCTACAATGCAGGATGACACTGTAACGATAAGACACAGGGACACAATGCAGCAGGAAAGAATCAATATATCTGATCTACATCAATATCTGCATAGGGCACTTGGAGTGCGTTAGATTCACACACACACATTTACTATCATTTAGTAAGGATGAAAAAAATTTTCTAATATGGCCTCTAATTTTACCTAAAGTAATTGAAGTTCTTTTTTATAATACTTATGTGATGCAAATATTGAAAATCGAATAGAATCGAAAGAAATTAAAATGTAACACACATGAAATACCATGAAAAGGTCACGGGCAGCGGGAGGAAAAAAAATATAGCATCTGATGACGACATCCCTTTAGAAAAGTGGCTTGTCTGCTACCGGAATCCTGCATCAAAAAAGCATCCAGGTGGCTCTGTATTTATTCGTCAATTCTATGCGGCTGGTTTTTACGAAGCTTATGATACTGTTCTGACCTACGCTGAAAATATGAACATGGAGGTAATGTGGTTCCGCGAAAAGCGTTCCTGCGGGACATTTCTTAACTACGACATTCCCGAGCTTGAGTCTCTTTGTACGTATTGCAACAAAAAGTTCAATGACCTCGAACCAATGCCCTGCAGTCATGAAGGCTGCATGGCCGAGTTTTGCTCAAGGCAGTGTATGGAAAATCATCTTTCATTGCGGCATAAAGTTAGGGGAAAGTCAGCGCACATCTAGCCTGTTGTTCTCACAAACTTTTGTTCAGATGATGGAACTATCTGTCGCATGAATAGCGATCAATAATACTATAACATTCCTCATAAGTAATTCATATTATCAATCAAAGATCCGTCAACTTTCTCCCCGCGACTTGAAGTTATGGCGTTTACTAATAGAACATTAAGTGATGAGTTTTGTTATCTGACGATGAGCCTTTCTAGCCTCGACATGATGTTTTCAGTGGTGCAGCAATGAGTAGCAAGAGAGGACCCAAGTATGATCGCAAAAAAATTTGCGTCACAACTGATGATGATGATATTCTATCATAAAGCCACCTTCAGCATGTCGAGTTCCTTAAGAAGCGGCAGTAATTGAAATTTCATCAGTGCTTGAGCAGATCAAGGGTGATCATGCGTATGCGCTGTGGGTCTGCCTTGAACTGCTTGATGCAGCGCGACAGATATTGTCTTGGTGCACCTTCCTGCTGACACGCTAATGTAAACCCAAGTGAGATGAAGCA
>JAICPK010000001.1 GCA_025929855.1 Nitrososphaera sp. | reverse complement strand
TGATCGACGAGGCATATGTAGACTTTGCAGATTACTCGTTATCGGGTGAGGCAATAAAGCGTAATAATGTAATAGTACTTCGTACACTATCAAAGGCATTTGGGCTTGCCGGCGCAAGGGTTGGCTACATGGTGTCAAATAGAAAATTTGTGAAGATATTCCGATCTATAATCCAATCCCCCTACCCTATAAGCACACTTTCCCTTGCAATCGCATCCGGTGTCCTTGCAGATATAGATCAGGTCAAGCAGACTATCAAATCTGTGAGGAGTGAAAGAGAGAGAGTGTTTGCCAGATTGTCAAAAATTGATGGTATTAAGATTTTCAGATCAGATGCTAATTTTATCTTCATCGAGGCCGGCAAGAACTACCCAGCAATTTCAAAAATTCTCAATAGCAATGGAATCTTGGTAAAGCTGCTGGGCAATATTACTAACCACAAAGGGTGCATGAGAATTACAATAGGCACTAGGGAAATGAATGACAAGTATCTTAAATGCATAGAACAGATAATTTGACGTATGATTGTGTACTCTTTGACATTGATGGAGTGTTAGTTGACATTCGCAAGTCCTACAATGCTGCAATCAAAGAGACTGTGGACTATGTGCTCAAATTTATCACTGGCAACAATTCTTTTCGAACCTTAGTCACTGATCAAATCATTTTGAAGTTCAGGCAGAGCGGTGGCTTTAACAACGACACAGACACTAGTTATGCTATAATTCTTGCAATCCTTGCCAACCCCCCAAAGAGCATCTCGCAGGGAAGGAAGTTTCTTACCCAGGTAGCAGAGAATTCTGACGAAAGTGGCTATATCTCGGTGGAAAAGTTCCTTGCTATCTATGGCATTGACAAGTGGAAAAAAGTACTAACTTACCCGGCACCAGTCAAAGATAGCATGCTTGCACGGGTATTTGATGAGATATTTTATGGGCCGGACTTGTTCAGAAAGCAGGATCACTTGGAGCCCAAATATTGGACGACTGGCAGGCCGCTGATAAAGAACGATAAGCTCGCAGTAAGTGCCAAAACAATGAAAAAACTCAATAAAATGTTCAAAGGCAAACTTGCAATAGTCTCTGGTAGGAGCAGGCTTGCTGCAGAATATTCACTCCAACCCATAATAAAATATTTCAACTCTGACGCCTGCGTCTTTTTAGAAGACAAAAAGCGCAAGTATGCCAAACCATCTCCTTATGCAGTCAAGCATGCAATGAAAGTGATGGGTGCAAGAACTGCAGTCTATGTGGGTGACTCTGCAGAAGACCTGCTTATGGCAAGGCGCGCTGAGAAAGAGATAGGTGCAAAAATTGCATTTGTAGGCATCTATGGCAACAGCTCTGCGCCAGACGAAACAATAGACAAGTTCAAACAGGAGGGCGTTGAGGCAATTATAAGGAGCGTCAACCAACTACCGAACATAATAAATAAAGTGCACTGCTGTAGTTTAAAATACACTTGGCTTCTGCCGGAAGAAAAGCGAGGATTGAGAGGGTCACAAAGGAGACGGAGGTAAGTGTTAACGTTAATCTCGATGGCACTGGTAAGACCCGCATCAAGACGCATCTTTCCTTCATCGACCACCTGATCATGTCAATCGGCAAGCATGCTATGATCGACATAACCCTCAATGGCAAGTCAAACGATGGCATCGTACATCACTTAGCAGAAGATGTTGCTATTGCATTGGCGCAAAGCATAGACAAAGCGCTGGGTGATAGGACAAGGATCACACGATTTGGCTATGCACTTGTCCCGATGGACGAAGCACTGGCGTACGTATCGATCGACTTAGTCAAGCGACAATACTACAACGTACAGCTGAAACTTACCCGCGATAGTATTGAGGGAGTACCAAGAGAAGATCTTGAGCATTTTACAAGATCATTGCTGCAGAATCTAAATGCATGTACTCATATGGCAGTCTACTATGGTGAAAATGATCATCATAAGGTTGAAGCAGCGCTCAAGGCGTTTGCAGTAGCACTTAGGATGGCCACTAATATCGACAGCAAAAGGCAGGGCGTGCCAAGTACCAAGGGGGCTATGCAATGACAAAAATAGCAATTTTTGACTATGGCGCAGGCAACCTCTTCAGCCTCAAGTCTGCACTTAAGCGCAACGGAACAGAAAGTGTTGACATAATCTACGATTTAAAAGAACTGACAAAATTTGATGGGCTGGTGCTTCCTGGTGTTGGTAACTTTGATCCTGCAATCAGATCAATAGAGAGTAGTGCAAGCTATCTTGATAAAGCCATTGACAATTGTATGCCGTTGTTGGGAATCTGCCTTGGCATGGAGATACTCTTTAATAAGAGTGAAGAAGGGAGACTGGAAGGATTGAAGATATTGGATGGCGAGGTTGTAATGCTCCCAAAGGGAAAGGTCAAGATTCCTCACATGGGATGGAACAATCTTCAAATAAAAGGCGAGAGCAAGCTGCTAAAAGGAGTCAAGGATCAGTCCTGGGTATATTTTGTGCATTCTTACAAGACCGTACCAAAGGACCATAAGTTAGTAGTGGCGACTTCTGAGTATGGTGTCAGCATCCCAGGGATGATTGAAAAGGATAATCTAATCGGTGTCCAGTTTCATCCAGAAAAGTCCGGCGATGTTGGTGCACTTATGATAAGGAACTTTATCGGATTGTGCAAAAAAGAAGCGAAATGAAGGTCCTAGCCGCAGTTGACATCATGGGCGGAAGCGTCGTCAGGCTTGTCAGGGGGAATCCTGATGACAAGATAGAATATAGCAATGATCCTGTTGAAACTGCAAGAAAGTGGGAGAGTGTCGGCGCCGACATGCTGCATATAGTTGACCTTGACGCAGCATTTTCGACTGGCAGTAATTCTGAACTCATCGCAAAGATATCTCAAGCAGTAAGGATCCCTCTGCAGATCGCAGGCGGCATTAGATCATTAGAAAAAGCTGAAGAAATGCTCTCAATGGCATCAAGGGTTGTGATTGGTACTATGGCTTATAGAGATCCGGAGGTCGTAAGGAAGCTTGTCAAGAAGAATGCAGACAGAGTGACAATTTCAGTAGATCAGATGGACGGTATGGTTATGGTGAAAGGGTGGAAAGAGTCTACTGGAACAACAGTAGCAGACGCAATATCGCAATTTCTTGCAATAGGTGTTGATGAATTTTTGCTGACAAGTATCGATCGTGATGGTACATTGCAAGGTCCTGATATCAAAACATTGGCAGACGCCGCTGTATCCGCAAGAATAATTGCAAGCGGTGGGATCTCAAGTATAGAAGATGTGATAAAGATTAGAAGCGCCGGCTGTAGTTCTGTCATAATTGGAAAAGCGATGTACGACGGCAAAGTGAGCATCCAAAAGGTGAAGGCACTAGCATAATGACACTTGCTAAAAGAATAATCCCTTGTCTTGATGTCGACAATGGCAGAGTCGTCAAGGGAGTGCATTTTACCGAGGTCAAGGACGCCGGTGACCCAGTCGAGCTTGGCAAAAAATATCGCGAGCAAGGAGCTGACGAGTTAGTATTCCTTGACATCACAGCGTCGCAGCAGGGAAGGGACACAATAGCAAGCATCGTGAGAAAGGTGGCAGGAGTCATCGACATACCATTCACAGTTGGTGGCGGTATCAAAAAGCTCGAGGACGCACGCGACATACTGCTTTCTGGCGCAGATAAGGTCTCGGTCAACACTGCCGCGGTCAAGAGCCCTGAATTGATATCAAAGCTAATGTCGATCTTTGGCAAACAGTGTATTGTAGTAGCAATAGATGCAAAGAGAAATTACAATGTTAAAAAAGATAAGACGGTATTCAAGGATAAGGATGAAAGGAAATTTTGGTTTGAGGTCAGGATCTATGGCGGCAAAGAAAGAACAGGGCTTGATGCCATCAAATGGGCCAAAGAAGTTGAGCAGCGTGGGGCAGGCGAAATATTACTTACAAGCATTGATGCTGACGGCACTGAAAATGGCTATGACATCGAGCTGACAAAGTCTATATGCAAATCAGTGCCTGTACCTGTAATTGCCTCTGGCGGCTGCGGAAAGGCCCGCCACATGCTCGACGTATTTAAAAAAACAGATGTTGACGCCGCCCTGGCCGCATCGATATTCCACTACGAAAAGTCAACAGTCGATAAGGTAAAAAAATACCTAAAGAGAAATGGTATCAAGATCAGGGTATGATAATAATAATAATATTATAAAGGACATATGATATTACAATCGTTATCTGATGTTTGGCACTAGGCCTGGCCACATTACATTTGAAAGCCACTTGGAAAAGTTAAAAGAGCCTGTTAGACCAATAATGGTCGACTTACGAAAATTTGTGACATCGCTTGGCAGCAATGTGATAGAAGAGATAAGGCCTCACAGGATAGTGTATTCCAAGACCATGAACTTCAGAACATTTCTTGACATAGAGTCAACTACTGGCGACTCATTGATGCTGTCGATAAGGTATGGCAGAGGCACACTCCCTGTGTATCTCAAGGTCGTGACTATTGAGGACGCAGAGCTTGCAAAGAAGCAGATTGCCGAAGCATACCAGAAAATTCAGTAATTAATTGTTGTTGTTGTTGATAGTGAAGCTAGCAAACTCGCCCGTATACTTCTCAAATCTTACATCAACGTCATCCACTCTGGAGTTTGGCGGGCCCAGGTGGCACCACTCTATTACTTCGTTGACATCGCTCTTGTCGCCTTCAAAGATTGCTTCTACACGACCATCCACCAAGTTGCATACCCAGCCAGTGACTCTATGTTTCGTGGCTATTTGTCTTGTATTTTGCCTGAAATAAACTCCCTGGACCTTGCCTGTGATAAATACATGTGCGCGAGTCCTTTTCTTGGTATCACTCACTTGCACTCATTGCAATTGTTGATATAAAAAATATTCCCAGCAACAAAAATATTTGCGGCAGTGGAAACTCATTACTCTAGCTCTCCGCCTTCTTCTCGGAATAACTGATCGTGTGTTGTCCCCTTCCTTACCAGCCTGAACTTGCCGTCACTATCCTTCATTACTATGGGAGGCTTAGTCTGACAGTGGAATGGCATATTGAATACTACAGAGTATGCGCCTACATTGTAGAATGATACATACCGTCCAACTTCAGACTCGCTTAGGTCGGACACTTTTGAAAGCGGGAAAACATCATATGTATCGCAGAGTCTTCCTGCTAGATGAGTATTCTTTACAGTAGCAAGCGCAGTCGTCTTATCTTTGCTGTCTGATACTACCGGCACTACTTCTTGTGGGTATTCTTGCTTTAATAGTGCAGCATCAAGTAAGATATGGTAGCCTGCGTCCACAATCACTATCTTGTGCTCGTTATATTCTTTGGTATTCACTATCCTTGAAACAAGAATTGACGATTCTGCCACTAGGAATCGGCCACTTTCGATCATGAGAGTAGATGTACCGTGCGTTTCTGCTAGCTGATTCAGCTTGCTGATGTGATTTTCAGCCATCTGCGCTGGAGTTGGCACAGGGTCATTGTAGAATATTGGCGTCCCGCCACCAATGTCAAATGTATTGACCTGGAAAGCAGGATTTTCTTTCTTCATTTTGATTATGAATGCATCCATTTTGTCCAGCGCATGGGTATAACATGAAAAGTCAGTGATTTGAGATCCTAGGTGAAAATGAAAGCCTTCAAACTTCAAGAGGTCACTTCCCATCAAATGCTTGATCATCTTTGCTGTGCTGTCTATGGTTCCGCCGTTAAGCGGTACTCCAAACTTGCTGTTTCTATATGACGCGCGAACTTCGGCCTTGACGCCTACTTCCGGGTTCACACGTATCATTGTCAGTGGTGCTGCTCCTCCTATCTTGCTTGCAGCCTTGGATAAGTTTGTCATCCCATTAAAAGAACTGACAACAATCCTTCTAACACCACTTTGTAGCACTTCAATGTATTCTTCTAGCTCTTCTGTGACACTTGTATAGATTATATTCTCCGGGTCTGCCTTGCACTGTTTGATGAAGTAGAGCTCGCCAAGTGATGTCAGGTCAAATGCTATGCCGTCCTTCATGAACGCTTTGAGTATAGCAGGTGTAAAGTTGGCCTTGATAGAGTACGCTACTTTGACCTGACCCTTGAATTTTGAATATGCCTTGTGTAGCTCTTTTGCTTTTGCATGAAGTGTATCCTCGTCAATCAGATAGAGTGGTGTGCCATACTGTGCGACCAGTTTCTTAATGTCAATGGGCTTAACAAAGCGATTTAGATTAACTGTTGTTGGTTTTTCTACGAGTTGGATTTGAGAATTTTCAACCAATTTCTTTTAGTTACGTGTATCATAAAACCAATAACTTAAAAACATTTGCCCACATCGCAAAGAGTTCTTTCTGTGTGTATGTTGGAAATAAATTCTCAGAAAAGTACAACAAAAAAAGAGAAGAGAAAGAAAAAGAAGATGCATTGGCTGACTTAACGGTAGTATGGAACGGCCTTTTCTGTAGGCTTGCCTTCTCTCTGTGTCTTGATCTTCCTTACGGCTTCTTCAAAATGGCGCAACATCACATGTGCTTCTGATGCGTGTTTGGCTGCTTCTTCCGGCGTCGGGTACTTTGCTAGATATTCATGTAGCACAAGTGAGACTGCGGTATTTGCTACTGCACTTGTGTCTGCTCCACTAAAACCTTCAGTCATCTCAGAGATCTTAGCATGGTCCACATCTGGGCCCATCGGTTTGTCTTTTGCATGTATCTCTAGTATTCTTTGTCTTGCTACTTTGTCTGGCATCGGTACAAACACTATCTTGTCGAACCTGCCGGGACGCAAAAGGGCCGGGTCAATCATATCTGCTCTGTTGGTTGCAGCGATCACTACCACACCTGAAAGCGCCTGTATGCCGTCAAGCTCTGTCAGGAGCTGTGACACAACCCGTTCTGTTACCATGCTGTCGCCTCCCATACCCCTTGTCGGAGCAATCGAGTCTACTTCATCAAAGAACACAACACATGGAGCTGCCTGCCTTGCTCTTCTAAATATCTCTCTGATGCCGCGCTCTGACTCGCCGACCCACTTACTCAGTAGCTCGGGTCCTCTTACACTGATAAAGTTAGCTTCAGATTCTGTTGCTACTGCCTTTGCAAGTAGTGTCTTGCCGGTTCCTGATGGTCCATGCATAAGGACACCTTTTGGCATGGTATGTCCAAGCTTTGCATAGAGATCAGGATATCTCAGCGGCCACTCAACTGCCTCCTGAAGCTCACGCTTTACCTCTTCTAAGCCACCAATTGCAGACCACGGAATGTCTGGAGACTCCAGGTATACTTCTCTCATGGCAGATGGCATCACTTCCTTGATTGCATTTTCAAAGTCGCTCATTGTGACTATCAGCTTGTTGAGCACCTCTGGCGATAGCTTTTCGTCTTCAAGATTAAGCTCTGGTAATACCCTCCTCAAACACTTCATTGCTGCCTCTTTGCAGAGATACTCTAGGTCTGCGCCAACAAATCCATGCGTCACTCCTGCGACCCTATCTTGATCTACGTCGGATTCAAGTGGCATGTTGCGCGTATGTATCTGCAGTATCTCTAGCCTGCCGCGCTTATCTGGAACTTTAATCTCAATTTCTCTATCAAACCTGCCAGGTCTTCTCAAAGCAGGATCAAGTGCATTTGGTCTGTTTGTGGCTGCAATGACAATGACTTTTCCCCTCGCTTCAAGGCCATCCATTAGTGACAGCAGCTGCGATACGACTCTTCTTTCTACTTCACCTGTAACCTCTTCGCGTTTTGGAGCAATCGAGTCGATCTCGTCTATAAATATAATTGATGGTGCCTTTTCCTTTGCTTCTTTGAATATCTCTCGCAGTCTAGCTTCTGATTCTCCATAGAATTTGCTCATGATTTCAGGTCCTGAGATACTGATAAAGTGAGCGTTGCTTTCGTTTGCAACAGCCTTGGCCAGAAGTGTCTTACCTGTGCCTGGAGGGCCATACAACAACACTCCTTTTGGCGCTTCTATGCCTAGTTTCTCAAATATCTCCGGGTGCCTAAGTGGAAGCTCAATCATTTCTCGAACTTTTTGGATCTCTTCTTTTAGGCCACCGATGTCTTCATATGTTACCTGTGGGACTCCTCTGAGAGTCTCACCCTTTTCTGCTATGTGGAATATTGTCTTCTGTGTGACTAGAACAGCATCTGCAGCTGGCGTGACGCCGATTACTTGAAACGTCAATCTGCCTCCAAAGTATGGAACCATCACGTTATCACCCTTGATTAGCGGCACGCTTTCAAGAGCATCTGCCAGATAGCGCTCGTCTATTGGCGGTATGGCCTCAAGAGGTGCCACAATCACCTTTTCAGCCGGGACTGCCTTTATCTTCTTGACTATTACAGTATCGCCTATCGCAATACCAGCATTATTCCTGACAAGACCATCCACCCTAATAATGCCCTTGCCCTCATCAGAAGGATAAAGCGGTAGACATTTGGCAACAGTCCTGCGCTTGCCCCTGATTTCAATAACATCTCCAGTTGATGCGCCCAGTGAATCCATTGAGTCGTAGTCAATTCTTGCTACTCCTCGACCGACATCTCTGGTATACGCTTCAAGTACCTTTAGGGATAGGCTATTCTGGCTCACACCAACACCTTAGAAATACCTCTCTTTATACCTTTGTTATCTTTCGCCCTATCTGCGATTACAAATACAAGTTTTGCAATAAATCCCATACAAATAATTCTAGAAATCTAAACCTCTAAAGAATTATAACTTTCCTACAAGCTCCGGTCATTGAAATCATGATAAAAGAGAACAACAAGCCGATGCTGCCAGGCGAGCACATTGCATCCATTGAAGAATTTGAGGGAGGCAAGAATACTTACATTGCTTCCGATGGAACGGTGCGGTCTGCAGCTGTAGGAACAAAAGTTTATGATCTAAAACGCAGGATTGTCAAGGTTGACCAAAAGAACTCGCCGATGCTACCAAAGGTGGGCGACACCATTGTCGGGTATGTTGATATGCTGTTTAGTAGCATGGTCTCTGTCAAGATCCTATACATAAATGACAAAAGATCTGATGCAGGGTTTTCTGCCATTGCATCAGCAAGGGTTGGAGCTCGCGGTGACAGGGACAGAAGGGGTGGTGACAGGCGTGCTACCTTTCATACAGGCGACATCGTAAGGGGTAGAGTCGTCAGCCTGCTGAACTCGACGGTGCACCTTACGCTTGCAGAAAAAGAGTATGGAGTGCTCTATACCTTGTGCTTCATGTGCGGCGGAGATACAGTGCGCACCAATGAAAACACGATAAAATGCGTTGAGTGCGGTGCATTTGAAGAACGCAAACTGACGCATGACTATGGCAAGGAAACATTCCGTTTGATACACAAAGCAGGCAAGTAGAGAGTGTAGTATTACTACTAGTAATGTAATGATATCAATAACAGCATGGCACCAAAGGTTGCCTTTCAGGGTGAGCGAGGAGCCTATGGCGAAATGGCTACTCTGCAGTATTTCCCCAACGTTAAACTGCTGCCGCTTAAGTCATTTCAAGATGTATTTGATGCTGCAGAGACTGGCAAAGTAGAGTATATTGTAGTACCATTGGAAAACTCAATAGAGGGAAGCATCAATGAGATCTATGACTTATTGCTACAGACTAAAATGAACGTCATAGGCGAGATTTACCAACGCGTCAGACACTGTCTTATTGCAAACAGAGGGACAAAAATGATTAGGTATGTGCATTCGCACCCCCAAGCACTTGCACAATGTAGAGCATATCTTCAAAATAAAGGGTTCAGGCCTGTGCCGACTTACGATACAGCTGGCGCAGCGAAGATGATAAAGGAAAACAAGATGGCAGATTCTGCTGCTATAGCGAGCAAGAGAGCGGCAGAATTGTATGATATGGAGATACTTGATGAGGGTATAGAGGACAGGAGGAACAATTATACTAGGTTCTTTGTGCTGTCGCCAAAAAAGAGAAACAGTGGAAAAAGTGTTCCGCATGATATCGTTAGCCACGACCACAAGACCTCGATCATATTTTCAGTCCAGCATGTCCCTGGCGCGCTTTTTGCTATCTTGGGTGAGTTTGCAATACGCAAGATAAATCTGACTAAAATAGAATCCCGGCCAACCAAGGAGACACCTTGGGAATACAACTTTTATGTAGACTTTGAAGGTCACCTCCAGAACAAGGCTGTACATGAAGCACTCTTGTCAATAAAGCTAAAGACATCTTACATCAAGATACTTGGTTCTTACAAAAAGGCTGAGTTTCACTAGCGGCGCCTGAAGCGCAACCCTAGGCCTATCGTTATTATGCCAGTTACTACAAGCATAAGCGCGCCGATCAGGCCGAGCGGGCTTGACTTTGTCTGTGCGTGACCCTCAATTGTAAGATCTGAAGTGCCTGTATTGTTGATCGTTATCCTGTGCTGGCCGGCCTTTTGCGCAGTCAGATCGTAACTGAAGGAAGAGTTGCCGCTTCTTGACTCAATCACTTGACCATCCGGATCTTTGATCTCGATGTGGAATGTATTGCCGCTCACCGAAATGCTTGCAGTGCTCCCTACGTTCATATCAGGAGTAATTACATCCGCTGTTCCAGGCCTGATAGTGTTGTCAAGTGGGACATCTACTGGCACATTAGAATAGATACTTGATGCTATGCCAATGGCAATGAAAACTATTCCTGCTGCAATAGCTATGTAAAAGACCTTGCTCGCCAGCATACAAATCGCAGAAGTGTAATACCGTAAATGGTGCTTTATAGTATTGCAACCAGCAAGAGCAGCAACAACACCATCGATGATACTATATTAAGATCTTCTTATACAACAGCAAATACTCATCTTGCTAATGTGTACCACATAACAGAATTTCCACGAATTTTGCAGTCAATCATAACTGAACAACAGGTATTGGATTGTACAGTTGAAGGGCAAATGATATAAAATATTTTATTCTTAGATTCGCGCTTTCTAACAATATCATCTTCTTATACTATAGATTTACTGCAGGCAGAAGCAGACAGATCTTCGTAGACCTGTGCATATTAATCTACCCTTCTCCTTACATTTCAATGGTGCCTGCTTATTCCAATCTGTTATAGAGTTCCACGTTTTCTCTTTCTTGAAAAGATGTGGCTAGATTCATAACTCATGAGAAAAGGCGTGCTAGTAATAGGTGAAATTACATTGCCCCTTGTTGGCGGCATTATGATTGCAGAACATGATTGTGTTGAGATTAGGCACACACACACATATACACACATACACACCTGACAATACTGCATGTCTTCAGGCCGTGCAACACCCAACCTGCAGGTTATACAAGTTTGGTTGTAACGACAAGTCCGTCATAAAAAAAGAAAACACAATAATGTCTGACTGTGCATATGTATGACTCGGTACTGCAAAACCGCAAGTTCAGGGTGTATCTGCCTGACTTGCTACAAAGATCAAGTATTCCTTACTAAACATCTACTATGATTCTTACATATCAAGGATGTTTAAGCTATTTATATAGAAAAAAGCAATTTTTATGAGATGACAACTAACAAAGTTTGCCTTCTTGGTGCGGGCAGCACAAAATACGGAAAGTTAAACGAAAGCATTATAGAGATTGCGCTAAATGCGGCCAAAGATGCCGTTGAGTCTGCTGGAATTACTCCAAAAGAGATCCAGGCTGGATACATTTCAAATGTTTTCGGAGTTGCAGACAAACAGGTCCACATGGCACCTGTCATCATGAGTAACCTTGGAATTCCTCATGTTCCTGGCCTTACAATTGAATCGGCATGTGGCTCGGGCTCCGTAATGTTTAGAGAAGCGTATGCTAATGTAGCAGCCGGATTTTATGACTGCCTCCTTGCACTTGGTGTTGAAAAGGTGACGCATACTGGCACGGCGCGTAGCACGACCTTATTCTCTTACTGCTCTGACTTTTTCTATGAAGGTGGTAACGGTGCGTCTTTCCCTGGGCTCTTTGCATCAATGGCCCGCGCTTACATGACTACTCACAAGGCAACTGAAGAAGACCTCGCTCACGTTGCAGTCAAGAACCATGAAAACGGGTTGATGAACCCTAAGGCGCATGTCCACAAGAAAATAACCGTCGACGATGTGCTAAAATCACCAGTGGTGGCTTCACCGCTGAAGCTGCTTGACTGCTGTCCGTTCTCTGATGGCGCGTCTGGAGTTATTCTATGTAGCGAAGAGTTTGCGAAAAAGAGCGGAAGGCCATATGTCGAAATAATTGGATCTGGCAGGGGCGGTTCACCTGCAGCTGTTCAAGGGCGCGAAGATATTACGACCATTCCAAGTACAGTGGCTGCAGCAAGGCAGGCCTACAAGATGGCCGGAGTGAGTCCAAAGGATATTGACTTTGCTGAAGTGCATGATTGCTTTACCATAGCAGAGATCATCGATATTGAAGATCTTGGGTTCTTCCCAAAGGGCAAGGCTGTCCATGCAGTAAGGGATGGAGCAACACGTCTTAACGGCGAGATCCCAATAAATCCGTCAGGCGGCTTGAAATCAAAAGGGCACCCGATCGGCGCAACAGGTGTCGGGCAAGTAGTCGAAGTATTTGAGCAGTTCACTGGCAAAGCTGGCGAGCGTATAGTTCCAAATGCTGAGGTCGCTCTCACTCACAATTTCGGGGCTACTGGTGCTAGCGCTGCGGTTCATATATTCAAGAAAGTGGATAGGAAATGATAGAGGAGAAATTATCAACTCATAAAAGCACCTTGGAAAAGTTCATCGAGGCTGCAAACAGGAAAAAGATCTTAGCTCAAAAATGCGTAAAGTGTGGGCACCTGATGCTGGAGACTGTATTCTTTTGTGAAAAATGTGCTGGGAACAAATTTGAGCAAGTTGATCTTGAAGGCAGTGGCATCGTTGTGACATACACCATCCAAGCAGTTGTGCCAGAAGGTTTTGAGGATGTCGGTTCGTACGCATGGGTAGTGTTCAAGTTAGACAATGCCCCCCTAAGAGCATCAGGACTTCTACCTGGCATCAAGACGCCTGCCGACTTACCGATAGGTACCAAGGTAAGGGTTGCAGGCTATGACTCCAAGCATGGTCTTATGCTCCAGAAATAGTTGCTCCTGTTGCCTAAAACATGCGTATCTCTTTCTCTCTTGTAATTCCAACTGCACATTCTTATCTTGTTCTATATACCTGCTGAATGATCTAGCATATACAACTACTGCTCGCCAAGAAATCCTTCTTCTAGGTGTAGGCGCTGACGAGCACATATCATACACATCGTACAAACCGTTTCAACTCTAAGCTTATAGCACTTCATAGCTGAAAAGCTGGTAGCAAATACGAATGCAATTACCGTAGGGCTTAATTCGAGCTCACCTGCATGCTCCAAGATCTCAGTTGACTGTTTTACTTTTAAGAGGCGACTGTGCTCCCATCGCCGCTGACGAGTGTCTTGATTCTTGTATGTCTCTTGTATTGCTGCTGTAAGATACACCTTTTTTTGTAGCTTAGCTTTATGATAGTTTTTAGTATACTGTCTTCGACACCTAGAGTTTTTTCCATTTAATCGAGCATAGTAACAGTAAGATGACGGGAGGAGAGAAGCGTCAGCAGTTCATGAGCCAGATCACCCACGCGACAGGTGTTGTGTACAACCAGCTTGGGCGCCTCAAGCTACTTGACAGAAAGTTTGCCTCAATGGAGACATCTTTTCTAGAGCAGATAGCTACCAACATTAAGACAGGCAATAATGCCCGAGCAAAGATCCTTGCGACCGAACTGATCAATGTGCGGCGCCTACGAAGAAACACACAACACACTGGCCTTGCACTTGAGGCAGTAGTGATACGCTTCAGTACGATCAACGAATTTGCTGCAATCCTTGACACTATAGATCCGACAATTGAGATGATAAAAGGTATCCAGACGGATCTGACTAGGGCCATTCCCGCCGCTAATGAAGTACTCTCGGAAGTCTCAACAGTTACTGCAGACGTGCTCCTTAACGCAAATATCAAGGCAGACGCCAGAATCTCGACTCCCATGGACACAGAGGCCCTTTCAATCCTTAACCAGATTGAAGGAGCACTTGAGGACGAGGCAAAAGCGAGGCTCCCAGAGGTTCCAATTAACATTCCGTCCCAAAAACGAGAGGATGCACCAACTGAAAAGACTCAGGTACTGGTTGAAAGCTAGACTGGTCGACCAAATAATCGATTGAGCAATATAGATTGGATCGTGCAATTAGTTAAAAACATTTTACAAAGTAGTTTTAATCATTTATCTAGATATGAGGCGTAATGGAACAACCGAGTTTTGATTATCAAAAAGATTCTAAGAAAGCTGGACTTTTAGAATCCGCGTCAAAGCGCGTAAGGATGATTTTCTCTGTTATGGCTAGCCCTAACAGAATTGACATTCTGCGAATTTTGAATGCAAAGGGACCTCTAACATACTCGGAACTAAAGGCTCTTGCGGGCTTTAAATCAAAGAAAGAGTCTGGCAAGTTTGCCTATCATCTGAGGAAGCTGCTTCGCCAGCTGCTGGTTGCCCTCAACAAGACGGAGCGTCGGTACACTATCACGAACCTTGGTAAACTGGTGCTGAGCCTTGCCCGCCAGATCGAGGAGCGTTCAATCATAGAGAGTGGCAAGATGTATGTGAGGACAAACAAGCATACCATTGAGGAGTTCAATTCCCACAAGATAATCCAATCACTTGTAAGGGAAGCCAATCTGCCGCTTGAGCAGGCCCACAAGATCACTGAAGAAGTAGAGAACAAGATTTACAGGTTCCAGACAACCTATCTCACATCATCGCTCATACGTGAGACCGTCAACTCTATTCTCATAGAGCACGGCCACGAGGAATATAGAAACAAGCTAGCGCGGCTTGGTCTCCCGTCCTCAGATATTGTTCAGCTGCTCTCTTCCCAAGACGAGCCAGCCCGAAACGGAATAGAGCATGTCATGACAAGGACTGCTGGAGCGGTTTTTTCTGAATACTTACTGTTCAACATGCTGCCAAAGGACATTGCAGATATGCATCTGGCAGGCGAGATCAATATTTCTAATACTCCTGTGTGGGGTTTACTGCCCGATACTGTATTCATTGACCTGTCAGAGCTGGGAGGCGGCTTGGATCTAAAAGGGAAATTCTTGAATATGGCTAGGATCCCTCCAATTAAAAGCTCTGACGATGCTGTCACAACCCTGCCAGCATTGGTCTCGCTCCTTTCAAGAGAAGCATCAACAGAAGTTGTGCTCGAAGGCTATGTGTCGGCGCTGCTTAACAATGTCAATGATCCAGAGGACATTGCTTCTAGGTTCGCAAGGGCGCTTCTGGCCTCTTCAGGTGCCCCATCGTATTCTGCCAGTATACCTGTAACTACGATTGCAGTGCAAACTGACAACTTAGATGCCCAGCAGCTCAATGCACTCTTGGATGGCTATAGGAAATATGTCAATAATACTCCCATGCCCCGGCTTGGCCTTTCACTATCAGGCAGGATGACGGACAGCCTTGACCACATCATAGCAGCAGTACGAAGCGGAGGCATGATTTCTATTGGGAACAACAAGGTGCGTGCAAGTAATGGCATCAAAAAGGCAGACGTCAAAGCTACAGCTGCTATGTCGCTCCATCTGCTTTCGATAAACTTGCCAAGGCTTGCATATGAATCGAATAAGGATGAAACTTACTTCCGCGCCAAACTTGCGCTCATGATAAAACCATCGCTTGCTGCAATGTCTCTCCGAAAAAAAATAATCGTCGACTATATCAAAAAGGGGATGATGCCTGCGCTTGCAAGTGTGAGTCAGTTGATGCAGATGAGTACAGCTAGCATAGCAGTCAACCTTACTGGCACTAGGGAATCAGTGTATAACATACTAGGAGAGTCTTCTAGTGAAGTGCTTCAAAAAGTGCTAAAGACCGCTGCCGAAGTGACCAACGGGCAGGGCAAGATGCTTGGAGAGGAAGGAGCTGGCATTGCAATGGTTTCAGATGACAGCGGGTCAAGGTTTGCTACCCTAGATTCTGAGAAGTATGGCAAGGTCTCTCTTCTGCAATCGCAGAATACCCCTAGCTATTCTCAAGGCATGACACTCAATGGGAGGGATATCCTTAATGACGACAAAGCTTCAATTCAAGAATGTCTGGCAATTGACAAGCTGCTGAATGGAGGCTTTACAGCAACGCTTGACCTGACAAAGCTGTCGCCAGCAGAAATGAAAAGTGCAATAGAATCTACTGTACAAGAGCTGCCCTTCCTGCGCCTCAGTATTAGGTTTGCACTATGCACAACGTGCGGTCAGCGCTCAAAAGAAGGTGTGGACATATGCCAATTCTGCAAGTCGCCTCACACAGTGCCTCTCTATTTGTAACTGCGATTACTCAAGCATCTACTGCAGCTATGCGCTTTTTGCTATTATGCTTGAAGCGAGCACCTTATGCCATGTTTAAGGCTCTGTCGCAAGAGCTTATATGCACATTACTTATCAAAGTGGCACTTATGTATTCGTCTTTTAGATGAATTTTCATAAAAATCTCATATATTTTTCGAGTAGTAATTTGCATTCATTTTTTAGTGCCAAAAAAAGTTATATGATGTGGGCTCCCAATCTTTAAGAACCTGTAATCTTCTATACAATCTGGGATGGCGGGAGTTACTGAATTTAATAATAAGGAAACGCTAATTGCAAAGATACGGAAACGTGACGGACGCATAGTCCATTTTGAGCAGTCCAAAATTTCAAACGCAATATACAAGGCACTCGTTGCAACAGGCAAGCCTGATTACCCTCTGGCTGAGCGGCTGGGTGCAAAGGTAGTGCAAAAGATGGTTCAGCAGAGCGAAAAGACAATTCCAAGTGTAGAAGACGCACAGGACATGGTCGAGTCCATACTTATTGAAGAGGGGCTATCCGATACAGCCAAGGCCTACATACTCTACAGACATGAAAGGCGTAAAGTGCGCGATGAGAAGATGAAGATCCTCAACAAGAAGGATCTCGATGAAGTTGATAAGGCTCTTGACATTAATTCCCTAAGAGTACTCGCTGCGCGGTATTTGCTGCGCGACAGCAACAATGAGATCATTGAAGGTCCCAAGCAAATGTTTGAAAGGGTTGCAACCCTAGTCGCAATTGCCGACGTAATGCATGACTCTTCTATATTTACCCCTGCAGGGGGCTACACCCAGAACATTGAAGAAGCGAATCGCTACTATGGCAAACTAGAGGACTTTGACAACAAGCTGCACATTGGCAGCTACTATCTGAACAGGTACCATTTTGAAGCAATGATCCGTCACTACATCTACTGCGCACAGCAGGGACAAATGAAGATCAGCTTCAAGGATCTACTTAGGATGATAGCAGAGGGCAAGATGGCACAATATGAAGAGCGGGTTAGAGAATACTACAACCTGATGGTTTCACGGGATTATCTGCCAAATACGCCTACTCTGATGAACTCCGGCGCAAAGCTTGGACAACTGTCAGCATGCTTTGTGCTTGACATGCCCGATGACATGGTAGGCATCATGAAAGCATCCACTGATGCAGCCATGATCTTCAAGTCGGGCGGCGGGGTGGGCATAAACTACTCCGATCTGAGGCCGGAGGGCGACATTGTGGCATCGACGTCAGGCGTTGCGTCAGGGCCAACATCGTTTATGCGCATAATTGACACCATCACCGATGTCGTCAAGCAGGGAGGCAAGCGCCGTGGAGCCAACATGGGTATCATTGAGGCATGGCATCCAGACATTGAAAAGTTTGTAACAGCTAAGACAAAGCCTGGTGTATTTGAGAACTTTAATGTAAGTGTCGGCATCTGGGATGACTTTTGGAAGGCACTTGTCAGTAAGGATGGCAATCACAAGTACCCTCTTCGCAGTCCAAGGATGAAGGAGCCAATGAGGCACATTGACGCACAGCAGCTTGTAGATCTGATCGCATTGAGCGCGTGGAAGAGCGCTGAACCTGGAGTAATATTCTTTGATAATATTAACAAGTACAATCCACTCATTGGAGCAAGAGGTGGTCCGCTGCGTGCTACAAATCCATGTGGCGAACAATCGCTCTATCCCTATGAATCATGCAATCTCGGCTCGATCAACTTGGCAAACTTTGTCAAACGTAAAGCTGATGGCGCATACGAGTTTGACTGGCAGCGCTACGAACAGGCGATCAGACTTGCTACAAGATTCCTAGACAACGTCATTGACATGAATAAGTATCCTGTAGACGAAGTCAACGTAGCGACAAAGGAGACAAGGAGAATAGGCCTTGGCATCATGGGCATTGCTGATCTGTTGTTCCTGCTCAAGATCCCCTATGATTCTAAAGACGGCTATGAATTCATGAATAAGCTTGCAGAAGCTGTATCATATTTGAGCATGGATGAAAGTGTAGCCATTGCAAAGTCTCGTGGATCATTCCCACTATTTAAGAACAGTGATTATGTCAAGGGCCGAATACCTGTTGCAGGATACTATGAACTGCCAAGAGAGACGCATACATACGACTGGGACACGCTTATTGAAAAGATCAAGAAGCATGGAATACGTAACTCGTGGACCTCCACTATTGCCCCGACCGGCACCCTCTCAATGATCGCAGATACTTCAAATGGTGTGGAACCAGTCTTTGCGCTTGTATATGAAAAGCGTGTGACTGTGGGACGCTTCTTTTACGCTGATAAGGTGTTTGAAAGCATGCTGAAAGAAAACGGCCTCTACTCTGACGAAATACTGACCAAGATTGCAAACAACTATGGTTCTATCCGCGGCTTATCCGAGATTCCTGAGTGGATGCAGCAGATATTTGTGACCGCAATTGACATACACTGGACAGATCATGTGATGGCTCAGGCTACATGGCAGAAATGGATCAGTAACGCCATTGCGAAAACTATCAATATGCCGGGAGACGTGACAGCAGAAGACGTCAAATGTGCATATCTGCTATCCCACGAGCTTGGATTAAAAGGTGTTACAGTCTTTAGAGATGGTTCTCGTCATGAGCAGGTGCTTCACATTACTGGCCAAAACACCGGCCAAAGGGCATTTACTGTTAAGCCTAGCAAGTATGTAGTCGATTATGTACTCAGCAGTATTAAAGAACCCTATGTTCTGGAGCAGATGCAAAAGATCTTCAAAGAATCCGGCTTAGAAGACGAAAAGGCTGCAGAAACTATGGATCTTCCACCTCAAGAAGTGCAGTCTGGGGCAAAGAATTCTGCTTCAATATCTGCCATCATACAGCATACAGACATGCAAGAGGATCGGTGCCCAACGTGCAATGCAAGACTGATCATTACCGAAGGATGTAATGTGTGCATCGAATGTGGCTTTAGTGGATGTGGCTCCGGCTAGGAGTCTATCTACTACTACTAACCTTGATAGGAGATGAGGTACCTGGCAAAGATAGTGAAGGACGTCAACGAGACAATCGGTCTCAACGAAAGTGTCTCGGGGACATTGACACCAGTTCGTTGCAGAAATTGCAAGCGCGAACTCGCACCACATGCGAATTTTGAGTATTGCAATGACTGCAGCGTGTACTATGTGGGCAAGTGGCGTATACAGCAGTAGCCCTTAACCCCCATCTTGTTTTTTGCCACTTTTCTTATTTGATAATTAAAACGCTTTCTGTTATAGCTGTTGCTGGCTATCAATCCGAGATGAACACCTTGTTACAGCAGAAGAATGAGCTTGTGATGTGACAGAACCTCTAAGAATAGAGTTTAAATTCTGCTTTGTGCATATTACTAGTGAAATGTCAAGCGTCAGAATCAATGAGAGTCCTAACCACTTTATGGTGTTGGACGCCATTGGAAGAGGAGTAAAGTCTTTTGACAAAATTGCCAAGGTTACTCGTCTGGATAAGGCCGAAGTTGAGCTAATCATAAATGATCTGATTGGACAGAGGCTTGTTATTCGCACTGAAAAGAAAGGTTTCCTTAGAATTAAGGTAGAGCTGACCCTCAGCCACACTGGGCTTCAGATGCTCAACTCCAAAAAGCAGGAACTGGAGAAGCAAATGCAGCAGATCCAACAATGGCAAAGCAATGGCCAGACGCAGCAGCTTCAAAGCTATATGGACAATAACCGTATGTGGATGCCGATGATGTTGTTCTCCGGTATCATGAATGCCGTGTTCTTTATGTCCATGATATCGATGTTGGGAATGGCAATGACCCCTGCCGAGAGTGGTCTTGCAGGCGGCGAAGGATCCGGAACAGCAGCGGAATCAGGTGAATCCGCTGCAGGAGCCGAAGACAGTGGTGCCGGAGCAGACAGCGGTGGCGGCGCTGATTTCGGTGGAGACTTTGGTGGCGGAGATTTTAGCTTCTAGCCTCTTCCAATTTTTTGACTACCTGCTTCTTTTTTGAATAATGCCTAGCTGCAAGGACAGTCAGAAATACTGCAGTTGAGACAAGTACTATTGTTCCTGCAGGCGCCAGATTTGCAGCATATGAAATTGCGATACCGGCCACTACTGAAAATATTGATATTGACACAGATATGAGAGCCGTTTTCTTGAATCCTTTGTTAAACAAAAGCGCCGTAACATTTGGAATCACCAAAAGTGACGAGACAAGTAGGATTCCGACAAGCCTCATTGATACAATGACTGCCACACTTGCAAGAATTATGAAAAGGTAGTTTAGCTTTGAAATTGGCAGGCCGCTAACCCGCGCTTGCTCTTCATCAAATGTGATGTACATCAGTTGTCGATATAGGAGGATGATTATAGACAGAATTATTCCAGTCATTGCCAGTATCGCAAGAGTGTCCTCTACGCTGACAAGCATGATGCTTCCAAACAAAAAACTGAACAGGTCAAGCGTGAACCCTCCTGATAGGCTTATAAGTAATATGCCAAGCGCAAGGCCTGACGAAAGCAATATGGCGACAGTCGCATCCGCCGGTATCTTGGCATACTGACGTAACTTTGTGATGCCCAACGCTCCTAGTATAGAAAGCGCCAGACCAGTCCAAAGAGGATAAATGTTAGTAGCAAGCCCTACAGCTATGCCTCCAAACGCGGCGTGAGAGAGCGCATCTCCAAAGAGCGAATTGCGTCTTAGTACAAGAAACAACCCGATCACCGATGATGTTATCGCCACTGAAACGCCTGCAATGAGAGCGCGCTGCATGAACCCAAATTCCAAAACTTCAAGAATCATTTATTATCTCTCATCCTCTGTAAGTGTGGTTGTGTAGGTGCATGTGAGCTTGCATGCTCGATTCTGAATATGCCTTGAGGAGATCCGGATTTTCAAAGAATTCAATTGTCTTGCCGTGGAAGAACATTGAGCGATTGATGCATGCCACGCTGGTGGCAAACCTGTTAACTGCATCAAGGTCGTGCGATGCCCAGATTATGGTGATGTTATTCTCCTGATTCAGCTTTTGCAAAAGAGAATAAAACTTGTTTTGCATTTCAAGATCGATGCCTGTCACTGGCTCGTCTAGTATCAAGAGCTTGGGATTGTTCACCATCGCCTTTGCTATCAATACGCGCTGTTGCTGGCCGCCAGACAACTCGCCCACTCTGCGATCTTTTTGTGCAAAAAGACCTGCTGTTTCAAGTGCCAAAGCTATTTTCTCCTTAGATGTTTTACCAGTAGTGGTGACTCCAAGTGACACAATTTCTTCAACTGTTGCGGGGAAGTTCTGCTCAATTGTTTTCTTTTGTGGTATGTATCCTATACTTTTGAAGACTTTGTTGTTCTTCTTTTCAATGTTCTCTCCAAGAATTTTTATTGTGCCTGTATAGTCATCAAGCAGACCTAGCATACAGCTGAAAAGCGTAGTCTTGCCTGCTCCATTTGGGCCTATTATTCCAAGTATGTCTCCCTCCTCAATTGTAAACGAGATGTTATCCAGAACCAAGTTACCAGAATATGCATATGAGAGCCTGTCGATCTCGACTATCTGCATTCTAGACCCTCCTTTAGATTTGCAATATTCTGCTTCATCTTATCAATATATCCGATGCCTGCTGCCTGTTCTCCTTTGTCAATACCTTCAATTGGGCTCAGCACTAACACCTTGCCTTCCGGAATCTCGTTGGCAATTGTATCTGCAAGCCTGCTGTCGATCAAATCTTCTGAATAAATGATATTAATGTCAAACTCGTTTGCAAGCTCAATTATCTGCTGCATTGTCTGCGGCAATATTTCCCCCTCCGGCGAAGCACCCTGGATGCTGTGCTGCCTCAGACCATACCTTTCTGAAAAGTAAGTAAATGCATCATGAAATGCTATAAAGTCTGATTTGTCACAGTCGGCTAGCTCTGACCTGATAAAGGCATCAAGCGAGTCAAGCTCTGCGGTAAATCTGTCAGCATTTTGATTGTAATAATCTGCGTTGACCGGGTCTGAGCTGGCCATCATATTGCGGATCTTGTCTATCTGATGCTTTGCAAGAATTGGGTCTAGCCAGATGTGAGGATTATTTACTCCTCCGCCACCACTGGCATCTCCATGCCTGTGCTCATCCTCTCCCACCTCCCTTCCTTCTTTATAATTAAATTCGATCCCTTCACTAGTGTTAGCAACAACTTTGGCTTCTATGTCATCTGCCCATCTTTCAAAACCTGCACCATTAATGACCAACACATCGGCCGCGCGTCCTCTTGAAACATCCTCTGCTGTAGGCTCCCAGTCGTGTGGCTCTACGCCAGCCGGTACAAGGCTTGACACTTCTGCCCTGTCTCCAACAACCCTGGAAGCAAATTCGTAAAGCGGATAAAAGGACGCAACAACTGTGATCTTTTCCTGCTCTTGTCTATCTTGCAGAGCTGGCCTGCCAGTCTGTACGGTGGCGATCATTGCAAGTGGGATTAATGTGGCAATGGCTGCAAGAGCTGCTCTGCTCTGATTCATCCTGCTATTTTCTCCATGTTATTAAAAATATATACCTTTGTTATTAAAAAATATGGAAGCTCTTATAAATAACTTAATAATAATACATCTCATTGGCGATAGTTAGTATTTCGCTCAATAACGATATCTTGACAGAAATAGACAAGTTGCAGAAAGCCCTTGGCTTTTCTGGCAGATCCGAGATTGTAAGAGCCGGCATCAGAAATCTTCTGGCAGAAGAAAAGGATAGGCAGGATTTGTATGGAGAACTCTTTGCAGTCCTTTTGGCAATACACGATGAAAAATCAGACGATCAGGTGACAGAAATGCAGCACGATTATGATAAACTGATCACTACCCATATACACAACAAGATAGATCGAGACCGATGCCTTGAAATATTTTTGCTAAAAGGCGAAGCTGCAGAGATAAAGAATATGACTAAAAAATTCCAATCAAACAAAAAGATGGATCATGTAAAGCTGATAGCAATGTAATGTAGTAGCAGGATAATCGCCATGATCACTTTTTTCACAAGCCCCATTGGGCTTGGTCATGCAACTCGAGACATTGCCATTGCAGAGGAACTGAAAACTGACATCCTGTTTGTAAGTGGTGAAGGCGCGTCAATCCTGATCGCAAGAGAAGGGTTCAATACCCTAGACGTTTACAAGTCCGAGAAATTCATTGTTGAATCTGGGCAGCTTCAGCATGTATTCAAGTGGCTCCTACGATACTACCTTTATTACAAAAAGTGCAAGACAATTGCAAAAGAAATTCTGGACAATCACAATGGATTGATAATAAGTGATGAGGACTTTGCCTCAATTGCAGTCGCCAAGAAAACGGGTCAAAGACACGTGCTGATAACCGACATTATCGAAAGTCATTTTACAACTGGCCTTGCATCAGTAATAGAGAAAAAGATGAACAAGTCAATGCGTAATATTATGCAGACATGCGACTGTGTCATCATTCCTGAAGTTGGAGACGACAGGGACAACATTCGCTATGTTGGCCCTATAGTGAGGCGGGCTAGCGCCGACCGCAACATGCTGCGCAAACAATTTTGTTTCGAAAAAAATACAATACTTGTTAGCAGTGGTGGAACCGATGCCGGCAAATACTTGGTTCAAAAGGTAATAGAGATGCACCGCCAACTTCAAAGCAAGCTAGGTTCTGAACTCATAATTGTGTCTGGTCCTTCGCTAAAACTGCCTGATTCACAAGAGTATCGTAACCTTGGCTTTGTTAACAATATGCATGATCTAGTCTACGCTGCTGATCTCGTAATATCGCTTGCTGGCAGATCAACAATGGATGAGTCGATGGCATATGGAACGCCTGGAATTTTTATACCAATAAAGAACCACTTTGAGCAGGAGCAGAATGCAGCACGCTTTGGATTCAAGTATGAAGACATTTTTCGACTTGAGCACCTAATTAAAGTAAAGATCGGATGCAGAAGTAATGTAGTGGACATAAAGGGTGCCGCAAGAGCAGCCAAAATTATTTCTATGCTTATGTAATTTATACAACTGGTAAAAATTTTTTGTATGAATGAAAATCCATATAGCATTTCCATCGAAACTTGCAATCTTCTTAACTATGAATCCAGTAAGCTGCCCCATTATTGCTCTGTTTCTATCTTTCGTTTTGTAGTCATCATTGACTAAATCATGTAATCAAAGGTAAATTGTTTGTATGTGGTATGTCGTGTATCTAATTCTATTGACCAAATCCGAGCATCGTTATTGATTATTTGGATGATGGCAAGAATAAATCTCTGATAGAGGATATTAATACTTCTGAGCCGCTGATTCATAGTACTGTGAAACCAAGCACACTTGAAGAATTACTTGGTCAAGATTATAAGAAAATATCAAACAAAATAGAGAAGTTCATCTCCGCCTATATTTCGAAAAGCTCTGCAAAAGGACTAGTAATAGGACTGAGTGGCGGTCTTGATTCATCTGTCGTTCTCAAATTAAGTGTAAATGCACTTGGGCGATCAAATGTTCTTGGCCTTGTCATGCCAAGCACCACTACTCCAAGAGAAGATACTGCTCATGCGATAGATCTGGCTAAGAAGCTTAGGATAAGATATCATGTTATTGACATCCACCCACTAATCCAAAAATTTGAAGAGATCCTACCAGAGAACAAGGAGGCAAGAGGAAACCTGATGGCAAGAATTCGCATGAGCATTCTATATTACTATGCAGGGATTAGTGGCTATCTTGTGGCAGGCACCTCAGACAAGAGTGAAGTCCAAATTGGATATTTTAGTAAGTTTGGGGATGGAGCCGCAGATATTATGCCTATTGCAGTATTGTATAAGACACAGGTAAGAGCTCTTGCAGAATATTTGGATATTCCGGCAGAAATAGTTCAAAAGAAGAGCAGCCCCCGGCTCTGGGAAAATCACCTCGCAGAAGAGGAGATAGGAATGGATTATGAAATAATAGACCAGATACTGCACTTGCTAGTTGACAAAAAAAAACAGCCAAAAGACATAATAAGAAAGCTAGGAGTGTCTACAAAGCATATCAATAAGGTCAGGGGCATGATAGAAAAAAGCTTGCACAAGCGTAGACCTGCTGCCATCGTCTCTCTATGATCTTTTGTTTACTTGCTAGATATCTAATTTCATATCTGAAAAATTCCATAGTTACTCTCCCATTTCTTATTACAAGTAGACGCTAAAATATCGTGCCAGCATGTGTGAGTTCAAGCCAAACAAGTTGGCTTATATTGTGAAGCTCAGAAGATAGATAGTTTAGATAAAATAAGGAAAATAATGCAAATCATATTCGTCTCTTATTGAAATTCTACTGATCTTGTTGCCAAATTTGTCTGTCTTTGCTCTCGCACTCTGTTAAATATGCTCCGACTCTCTTACAGTATTTGTCGAGGGTAATTCGTATCTGATAATTCTAGTATGACCTGTCAGCATTTTATGTGCTCTAATGTGTGAATCAAAGGCGAAAACTAACTGGCAATGTTTACATACCCACATAGATTCTTTATCTCTCATCTATATCATATTCTATCTTAACTCATTTAAAAACAGTAGCAAGTCAATTTGTAAAAATAACAAGCTGCATAAAAAACTCCGGTTGGATTTAACATACTGTTGAATTTTTGGACTGGTAGTTAATGATCCGCAAGAGTAAATTTATCAATGACTTGATTGGATCTGCTTAAAACTTGGACTACTGAGCTTTCATCTTCTTTAGAGCTGGGTAATTCTTCAATCTTCTTAAATGTCATTAGTTGGATACATGCATCCTAATTGAGCTACTGATCAAAAATTGGTTGCAAGAACGATGTAATTCGAAGACTGATAGACCATTAAAGACAACTGGCAGGTAGCAAGACGGCCATGACTGCAACAATTAGCTTCATGGGCCTCACCGTGCCATCTCTTATGTGGATCACAAATTAATTAAGATCCAATTTCAAAAAAAGCAATAGCTATAAACTATTATATCTTCTACGATATCTTTTCTCCGTCAAGAAATTGTAGTGCTGCATCCAATTGTCCAATCTGATCCTCAATATCGCTTATCAAATCTGCTAAGCCGGGTTGGTCATATTCTGGATCCATATAATAAGCATCATAGAACAAGTCTACACTGTACTTTATGTAGACATAGTCGAATTTACCAGGATCTAATCTGTGATTCTTAACTAAATATCTAATGATCTCTAAATGTCTATGTATGTATTTTCTTATCTCTTCTAATCGTTTCATTTCAGACTTAGAATATTCTTTTACACGTTCCCATTTTTCTCGTTGGGGATCTCCATTATATTTATCGATAAGATCTTTTAATCTCTGTAGTTCATCTTTAATATTGACTGTGTCATAGTGTATAACGTATAAGAAGCAATTCTTTTTTGTTATGTCTTCGTCTCTCATCTTAATAACTTCAGTATCTCTATAATGTTCAGTATCCATATTTTATGTATATGTATGTGACTCTTCTTGGAACTCATTATGTCTATCACCACAACGACCTGATTGCTCAACAATTCAGTACTCTTAATTAGTGGAAATTATCTACAAGTACTGTGTGCTCTCTCTGCTAGCAGCGAAGACCAATGCTACCTAGCAAGTTGAAGAAGTAGCAGAAGAACAATTTACTATATCTTTTGATTTGAAAACATAGCCTCAACTTGGGGCTATATTAGTACTATATTTTATCTGCCATATCTGCGCACTCTCTGCTGATATGTCCTAATGGCTCGCATAAGGTCAATTTTGCGAAACTCTGGCCAGAATACATCCATGAACATCAGCTCGCTGTAGGCACTCTGCCATATCAAGAAGCCGCTCAATCTTTTTTCGCCAGACGTCCTCAGGATAAGATCAGGTGATGGCTGCGGTAGGTGTGACGTATATAGACATGATTCAATGGTCCTTTCATCAATTTCGTCAACTTCAATCAGGCCCTTCTCGGCCATTCGAGCTATCTTTCTGACCGCTTCGATTAGCTCCTTTTGACCGCCATATGCTATTGCGATGTTGAGAAACATCGAGTGATAATCCGCAGTCGATTCTTCAAGCTTTGTCAATATCTGCTGCAAGTTATAGGGGAGGAGCTTAGTGTCGCCTATTGCTTTTATCTTCATCCTGCGTTTGTGCACCCGTTCGTCATTGTAGAGCTTTTGCAGCTTCTTTTCAAGAAGCCTGTAGATGTTTTCAAGCTCTTCATCCTTACGCTCAAGATTTTCAGTTGATAGCACATACAATGTGGTGATTTTGATGCCCACGTCATGTATCCAGTTCAATAGTTCTTCTGCCTTGTCAGCGCCATGGTTGTGCCCCCAACTAGCATCAAGTAGATGCATGTTGGCCCACCTCCTGTTACCATCAAGCACAATTGCAACGTGGTTAGGCAGCGGATACTTGATAATTTCTAACTCTAAGTGTCTTTCATAAAACGAGTATATGCCACTGAGCTGGAGAAAGGTATCCATCAGTGCTCTGCCCCCTCTATCAATATCTGTTTGAAACCCCATTTTTGCTCTTAGCTGCCTGTCTTTTGTTGTACTGATTATTCCTTGTTTACATATATTTAGACTGTGTTACTAATTTGAATCAAAATGTAAGGAACACCTCTTCAATCGGCTCTCTCACTCCCAGTGCACGTACTGATTTCTCAAACTCTCGCTTGCCGTCAGAGACTAGGATCCGAAGATTACTCCTACCACTCTTTTTTGCCATTCGATAAAAAGCTAGGAACTTCCTCACGTCTTTGGCTACTATCTGCGCCGGATCAATGAATCTAACAGTAGGCAAGAGCGAATTGAGATATCGTTTTACAAAAGGCAGGTGAGTGCTTGAGAGAGCAATGACGTCAATCTTTTCATCAATGCTGTCACCCAGAACGCGTGAGATCACATTAAAGGTTCGTTGCTCGTTCTCAAGATGCACTCCATGTTCTATCAGCTCAATTATAGGTGAGGCATTGAATCTTGTCACTAAGATATGCTGGGGTACTTCCCTGCGAATTTGGTTCTCAAACTCCTTGCTCCTTATCATGCCCTCAGTGGCCATGATTCCAATATGCTTTTTCTTTGTGAGTCTAGCAGCCTCTTTAAGAGGTGGCCTAACTCCTATTATCGAGATGTCCGTTATCGTCCTTCTTACCTCATCGAGTACTTGGACTGAGGGAGTGCTTGAGGCAACTACCACGAGCTTTGGGTTGTAGCGCTTGAGGTAGTTTATTGTATTTACAATGATCTCGCGCAGCTCTGAATGTGACTTGGTGCCGTATGGAAAGTGGACCCTGTCTGCAAAGTATAGCAGGTCTTCATATGGTATCTCGTGCCTTAGCTCCCGTATTATAGAGAGAGATCCAATGCCTGAGTCAAACACGGCTACCGGGTTGTTCGCCAATGCTGTTTTTTGAACATGATGCCAGATAAATATAAAGTACAGAGTAATTCTTCGTGGATAGTCCCATAAACGACCGCCTGTTGAGCTTAAAGCTGACGGAGCAGCAAATTAGGAATAACCATAATGTTAAAAGTGCGAAAGCACTCGGGCTAGTAATAGAGAGAGAGATCGGCGAACCCGCGATAATTTCTGCAGTTGTTTCAGTGGTCGTGACTATGCGATACTGACATTAAGGAGTCGATAACGAGCTTCACAGATGGCGTAGAAATATTCCCTCAATTTAGAAAAATGAGTGCAGATATACCGTAAACTCATTACCTGAATGTATGCTAGCTTTTCCTTATTTGGTCGACTAGCATCCCGGGTTTGATGTCGTCTGCATTCTTGAACTCTATTGAATCCACAGCAGCATAGTATGGAAGCACATCAAACTTATGTGGTTTTGTTAG